>JAQUQY010000062.1 GCA_028715865.1 Syntrophales bacterium | reverse complement strand
CTTCGGAGAACAGTTGTACCCGTAACGTCGGAAACCCTTCATTTACCGGGCGAGCAGGAAGATCCCCTTTCCGAGGAACTCCATACACCGGTTCCGGGACTTGTACACCGATACCCTGACCGGGTTCTGTTTCTTGTGGCCGACTTCTGTTCTACATATTGCCGCTACTGCACCCGGTCACGAATGGTAGGACGAAGGAATACGGGACGGCAGCGAACGATGGATCGCTGGAAGGCGGGCATAGAATACATTGAATCAAACCGGCAGATCAGGGACGTGGTAATTTCCGGAGGAGATCCACTTACACTCTCCGATGACCGCATTGAATGGCTCCTCGCAAGGCTTCGGAAAATACCTCATGTGGAAATACTACGCATCGGCTCAAAGGCCCCCGTTGTTCTGCCACAACGGATAACGGCTCCTCTTGTCCGCATGCTGAAGCGATACCACCCTGTCTGGATTAACATTCATTTTACTCATCCCGAAGAACTTACGGGCGAAGTAAAACAGGCCTGCGAGAGGCTTGCCGACGCCGGCATCCCGCTTCAGAGCCAGACAGTTCTTCTGGCCGGCATCAACGACAGTTCCTCAACATTGATGTCTCTCTTTCAAGGGCTTCTTCGCATGCGGGTCCGCCCATACTATCTCTTCCAGTGTGATCCGATCGTGGGATCGGGACATTTTCGAACGTCCATCTCAACAGGACTCTCTATCATGAAGGATCTGCGGGGATATACGACAGGCTTTGCCGTTCCTCTTTATGTCATCGACACCCCGGGGGGAGGAGGCAAAATACCCGTCATGCCTGAGTGTGTTATGGGACAGGATGGGGACACGGTCATGCTGAAAAATTTCGAAGGCGAAATCTATCGTTTTCGCGACAATGCCGCTCTCTCCCAAGCATTGATTGATGAAGGAGTTCGATAGACCATGAAAATCGGCATCACTTTTGACTGCATCGATGATTACTTGCGCACCGGCTTCGACAGGGAAACAGTTGCCGAATTTGACAAGAAGGAAACCATAGAAGCGATAGCAGAAGCTTTACAGAGCCTGGGACATGAAACAGAGCCCCTGGGAAACGTACGAGAGCTCACGTCTCAACTGGCCGCAGGTAACCGGTGGGACATTGTCTTCAACATCGCTGAAGGACTGAAGGGTTTCGGCCGCGAATCACAGGTGCCGGCCCTTCTCGAAGCCTATGAAATTCCCTATACCTTCTCAGACCCTCTGACACTGGCTCTTTCGCTTCACAAGGGAATGGCCAAGCATGTGTTTCGTGATCTGAAAATACCAACTCCCGATTTTGTCGTCGTGCAGGATCGGGAGGATATGGAACGAATTGGAATGCCATGGCCCCTTTTTATCAAGCCAGTGGCGGAAGGAACCAGCAAGGGCATATGGGGATCTTCAAGGGTGACGAACCGTGCGGACCTTGTAGCTCAATGCTCAAGGATAATCGACCTATTCCGGCAGCCTGCCCTGGTTGAAACCTATCTCCCTGGTCGGGAATTCACGGTAGGAATTCTGGGAACGGGCAAAGAGGCGTTTTGCCTGGGAGCTTTGGAAGTTAT
The DNA here is from genome assembly GCA_028715865.1 of Syntrophales bacterium. Lineage (GTDB taxonomy): Bacteria > Desulfobacterota > Syntrophia > Syntrophales > UBA2210 > MLS-D. Next base: position 6,351 of record JAQUQY010000062.1, on the reverse strand, counting down.
TCTAATGAAAAACGCGGAAAAAGGCGTCTACTCCTTCGAAAACAAGGAATATTTCCAGGAGCGTGTCAAATACCGGCTTGTCCGTGATCGGGGAGCCATGAAAGCAGCCGAGACAGCCCTCGCGGCATGGCGGGGCCTAGGTTGCCGTGATGCGGGCAGGGTAGATGTTCGAGAAGACGAATCGGGCACTCCAAACATTATCGAGGTAAATCCCCTGGCGGGTCTTCACCCGGTAAATTCCGACCTCTCGATTCTGGCATCAAAACTGGGAATGTCCTATATTTCCCTTATCGGAAAGATTCTCGAAGCCGCCCTGAACCGACTGGAAAGAGAAAGGCCGCCGGCCGCAGCCGCTTCATGAATAAACCACTGGTTGCCCTTGTTCATAATGTCCCCGTAGCCAAGGGATCTTTTGGCCTTGCCGCTTCAATGGATGTGCTCGACCAGATGGAAGCTGTTGGAAAAGCTCTGGATAACCTGGAATACCCATGGAAGAGAATACCCTTTACCAGGGATTTCAGCGCTTTCGTTAAGCAGGTCGTACAGGACAATATCCAGATAATTTTTAATCTCTGCGAGACGGTGGATGAAGAAGCCTCCCTGGCAGCCCATCCGGCAGCAGTTTTCGAGCTTATGGGAATTCACTTCACGGGGTCTCCGGCGAAAGGGCTCATGCTGAGTACCGACAAGGCGACGGCCAAGCTGCTCATGGCCGCGTCGGGCATAAAAACTCCTGCCTTCATTATCCATGACGGCACAGTTACCTGTAATATTGACACCTTATCATTACCTGTAATCGTGAAACCCCGCTTCGAAGATGCCAGCATCGGCATTGACCAGGAATCTGTTTTCGAAGACAAGGAACGGCTCATGGCTGAACTGCCTGTCATACAGAAGCGCTTCGGCTCCCTTATTGTGGAAGAATATATCGGCGGAAGGGAGTTTAATGTTTCCCTTTTCGGCTACCCTGTACCGGCAACCCTTCCCGTAGCGGAGATCGATTTTTCCTCCTTCCCTGAAACTACATATCCCATCCTGGGATATCGTGCAAAGTGGGATGCCTCTTCCTTTGAGTATCACAACAGCCCCAGGGTTTTTCCGGACCATCTGCCACCTTCTCTGCTCCGAAGCCTGGAAGCCGCTGCCCTTGAATGTTTCCGGCTTTTTCATCTCAGGGACTACGGAAGGGTAGACATGAGAGTGGCTTCCGGAGGAGACGTATATGTTCTGGAAGTTAACGCCAACCCCTGTCTGGCTCCTGACGCGGGATTCGCCGCCGCCATCGAGCAAGCGGGCATCTCATACGCGGAGATGGTAGACTGTATTGTTTCCTGGGCTCAAATCAGGGATGGCTCCTCATGATAAGACCAATAACCGAAGACGACAGAGAGCCTGTTCTTATGTTGCTCAAGTCAACGGGAGTCTTCAGGCATGAAGAAATACAGGTGGCCATGGAGCTTGTTGACAGGGTACTGGTGGATGGACCCGCGAGCGGATACGAAGCATGGTGCCTGGTAGGCGACAACTCCAATATTCACGGTTATATCTGCTTCGGCCCTGTTCCCATGACCGATTCCTCTTTCGACCTTTACTGGATCGCCGTTGATCCAGAAAAAGCTGGGCAGGGCCTTGGAGCGAAAATGATGGCCCGAATGGAATCGGTCCTGGCCGGCCGTGGCGGAAGAAAGATTTTTATTGAAACATCCTCAACTCCTCCCTATGAGCCGGCAAAAGCACTTTATGGAAAGTGCGGTTATTCCCTCAAGGCTGTTCTTGAGGATTTTTATCGCCCCGGTGACCACAAGCTGGTCTACGCCAAGGATATCAATATCAAGCCCCGATAATAACTGGCTGGCAAGTTCAATTTCGAACCAGCTAAATAAACGTTTTAAGCATGCCTGGAAAAGGATTCTTAATTATTGTATGAAAACAATGATAAGGGACAATGGTTGCGTGATAGGATTCTCCCAAAACCATGAATAAATTTACTCTCAGAAAGACAATTGACCCCGGTGAAACAGGATGCGTCGTAGATGTTCTTTCCTCTGCGTCAGGTATTTCCCATGATTGTGTAAAAGACGCTCTTTACAAGGGCGCCCTCTGGTTAAGGAGATCAGGCAGAAAAAATGAGCGGTTGCGTGATGTTAGAACAATGCTTAACCCGGGAGACTGCCTGGAGTTCAATTACGACAAAGCCATTCTGGGAGTAGTTCCGCCGAAAGCCGGCCTTGTGGCTGACGAAAAACGCTTCAGCGTATGGTACAAGCCGCCGGGGCTTCTGACACAAGGAACCCGCTATGGCGACCACTGCTCGCTTCTGCGCCAGGTGGAGCTATTTTTCCAACCCAGCCGACCGGTCTTCCCTGTTCACCGGCTTGATCGCGAGGTCGCGGGTCTTGTCCTCATCGCCCATGGCAAAAAATCGGCGGCGGAGCTTTCCAGCCTCATCCGAAAGGGTGCTATTCACCGGGAATACCGGGCCGAGGTTAGGGGAAACCTTGCCAAAACCCGAATGAAAGCAACTATAGACCTTGCCCTGGATGGAAAGTCTGCGGTAACGGAATTTTATGTTCTAGGCTACGATCAAGAGCGAGACACTTCAAAGGTAGCGGTAACCATCAAAACCGGTCGCCTCCACCAGATCCGCCGGCATTTCAATATGATCGGGTTTCCCGTCATGGGAGACCCCCGCTATGGAAGAGGCAACAAAAACAGAGCTGGCCTCTGCCTGGAGGCCAGCTCGCTCCGGTTTCAATGTCCCCTTTCCGGCCAGTGGAAAGAATATCAAAGTATTGACCACTCACCCGGCATCAGCTCCGAGAGCGGTTTTCGCCAAAAAGTGTAATGAACATGCCGAATGGTCTGAAACACTTCCGAACACAAAGCAGAATAATATATGTCAATCTTCAGGTTTACGAGGGTTAATTCCGTCGAGAATGCCTCGAATGACCGATTCTTTTGCTTTGAGAAGCTTCGATCCTCTTGTTATTTTACATAAGCTGATCCGATGATCGGCGGCAATGCTCCGCTGAGTCCTTCCGGCATGTAGATCCTTGAGCAGTTTCCACCGCAGGGCCAGTACGCTTCGCTCCTTTTCCGTAAATATTTCACGGAAAAGGCGCTCCATCTCATTTTGGTCTGTTATTCCCGCGAAAATCTCTACCAGTTCTCGTTCAGACATTGCCTTCACCCGGCTTTTTAAGGTGATAAGATGACTACATCTACATTCTTCACTGCTTACATGTAAGTTATTCACTAGCACGAAGAACTTTCCTTCGCAAGGGCATCGGTATCGTGGAAAAAACCGCGGAAACGATGCACCAATTTTAGCATATCTCCTTGACCCCCAAGGCAATACTGGCTATAGGAATAAAGCATAATTCAATTCAAGTATTCCCATGAAAGGAATCATGCCATGAAACCAGGAACACTGTTATCCGATATTCCTCTTTTCCAGGCCCTTTCAACGGAAGATAAAGAGCGCCTCAGCCAATCTATTCGGCGGCAAACCCTTCAGAAGGGAGAGGTCCTGTTCCACAAGGGAAGCGAGGGAACCAAGCTTTTCGTCATAATAAGAGGGAAAATTAAAGTTCAGCTTCCTTCTCCCCTGAAAGAGGAAATCGTTCTGGCCGTTTTTTCCGATGGAGATTTTTTCGGAGAAATGGCGCTGCTGGATGGAATGCCCAGGTCAGCCGACGCTGTCGCACTTGAAGATTCGGAACTATTCGTGCTTAGCAGGAGCGATTTTGTTGCCTTTCTTCAGAACAACCCTGCGGCGATACAGGCTATTCTCCGGTCTCTGTCGCTGAGGCTGAGAAAAACGGACGATCTGCTGCAGGATACCTGTTTTCTGAACGTCTCTGGACGTCTGGCGAAAAAGCTGGTGCAACTTGCCGAGGACCATGGGAAAGAAGAGAATAACCAGGCATCCTTTGAGCTTGCCATTACCCAGGCTGACTTGGCAAAGATGGTAGGCTCATCCCGGGAAAGTGTTAACAAGGAACTTCGCATGCTCCGGGAAAAAGGCCTGTTAACCATTGAAGGCCGATCATTCATCATTCACAATATGCAGAGGCTAAAACGACGAATAAAATAGGGATTTTATAATTATCGCCACGATTTCAAGAAAATTCTGTTGACAGGACTTTTGTAAAAATATATCAATCGTGACATCGAAAATGCCGAGTTAGCCCGCGTAACGGAATACGGTGTGAATCCGTAGCGGTCCCGCCGCTGTAACCTCCAAGCAATTCGGAAACGGCATTGCGGCCCTGAACGGCAGAAAGACATGGTCACTGCACCGAAGAATCGGTGTGGGAAGACCGCCGGGGGGTTTTGGGGGAAAGCCAGAAGACGACACGGGCGAATTGATGCAACGGGATCTGATGGTAAAGGGTTCCAACAGTCACTGGTGACTGTTGGAACCCTTTTTTAATTTTATACGGAAAGGCGGTGTTACGTAATATGAACATGCAATGCATTATGGTTCGAGAGGTGGGGAATTTTGAAATCGCCAGCATCCCCGTACCCGAACCAGAACATGGTGAGGCTCTGATTCGTGTAGACATAACGGGCCTTTGTCGTACCGATTTAAAGCTGGTTCGTCAAGGGCACAGAGACTTAACCCTTCCGCGTGTTCCCGGCGAAGAGGTGGTGGGTGTAGTGAAAAGGCTTGGGGGACCGGGCGGGGATATCCGCGAAGGCGACAGGGTGTATGTATATCCCGGCACCTGGTGCGGAAACTGCCCCAGTTGCCGCAGGGATGCGCATAACCTATGCCGCGCCATGCGCATCATGGGGTTTCATCGTGATGGGGGTTTTGCCCAGTACGTAAAAGCGCCCCTGCGGAGCCTGATAAGAGTTCCGGACGATCTGACAGCCGAAAAAGCGGTCTTTGCGGAGCCCCTGTCATGCTGTTTGAATGCCCTTGAGCTTGCCCGGTTGGAAGAGGGTGAAAGAATAGCAATCTGGGGCGCAGGACCTGCCGGAACCCTTCTGGCCCGGGCCGCAAAAAATCTTGGAGCCCAGGCCGTTAATATAGATCCTGATTCAAGACGAAGAAGGCTGATAGGCGGCCTGTCCTCCGGCCCCCTGGAGCCCTTCGATGTATGTGTGGTAGCTGTAGGAGACCATTTAGCCTATGAAGAGGCCTTGAAGTGTCTCGCTCCTCGCGGCCGCCTGGTAATCTTCTCAGGTATTGCGGCTCCGGAAAACCATCGAATGGTTGATTTCAACCAGCTCCATTATTATGAGCAAACCCTTGTGGGCGCCTATGGCTGCAGCTACCGTCACGGCCTGGAAGCCCTTCACTTAATAGCCGAAGGAAGTGTGCCCGTGATGGACATGATCAGCCACCGCATGAGCCTGTGGCAACTGGACAAGGCCCTTGACCTGGTAATTGAGAGGACCGGCATGAAAATACTGCTCGACCCATGGAACGAGGATACGTATTAGCAGTCAATCAAGAAAGGCAACTTGAGATGTCCCTATGGAACGACCAGTCCATGAAGGCTTTCGGCTTGATTCTACAGAGGCTTATCATGGGCGAAGACCTTACAAGGGAAGAGAGTTATGGCGCCTTCCGGAAGATCCTGCTGAACGAGCAGCCGGAACTGCATCAGGGAGCCTTTTTGGCGGCCCTGGCTTCAAAAGGTGAAACTGCGGCCGAAATAGCCGGAGCCTGGGCAGCCATAGTTGAGCTGGATACCGTGGCCATTGAAACCCAGTTCGAGCCGCCTCTTATGGAAAACTCAGGGACGGGTATGGATAGCCTGAAGACTTTCAACGTCAGTTCAGCCGCCGCGATTATCGCGGCGGCGGCTGGATTGAGAGTGGCTCGGCATGGCTCGCGCGCCCTGACATCATCGTGCGGGACGGTGGATATACTGGAGGCTGTGGGAATAGATGTGGACTGTGATGTCCAGACTGTAGAGAAAAGTATCGGGGAATGCGGAATCGGAATATTCAATGGTATGAGCCCCAAGGTTCATCCGCGCTCGCTTTCGCGCATACTGAGCCGGATCCGTTTTGGTTCGACCTTGAACATCGCCGCTTCACTGGCCAGTCCATGCCGCCCGACTCACGCCCTGCGGGGGGTTTATTCAAAAGCCATGGTTGGTAAAGCGGCCCAGGTGTTGCGGGAAATAGGGTGCCGCAGAACTATGGTGGCCTACGGCACTGCCGCCGACGGGATCCGAGGCATGGACGAAATATCCAATATCGGTGAAACCTTTATTCATGAATCTTTTCCTGACGGCCGGGAAGCGACTTACGTGCTCAGTCCCGAGGAAGTGGGACTTCCCCGCCGCAGATATGAAGAAATCGCCGCAACGGGACGGCTGGACCGGGAAG
>JAQUQY010000061.1 GCA_028715865.1 Syntrophales bacterium | reverse complement strand
GGGAAACTGTTGTAAGGCCTGCCTGGACGGCAAAGGGCTTGAAACGGGGAATGATTTCGGCTATTTCTTCCTTTGAAAGGCCGCTCTTTTCAGCAATGCTTAAATCTTCCGGAATATCAATCAATTCCTGAGCCGCCAGCCCTTGATAAACGGGCACGATGATCTTCATTTTTTCTTCCCGAAGCTCGGCCTCGGCAATCTGCCTGTCCAGAGCTTCGATGGATACCTTGGCCGGTCGTATCAATAGCACGAAAAATAAAGCCAGTACCAAAGCACCCATGGTGATTATCAGGAACATCCCCCGTTGAGATTTCAGCATTTCGACGACTCTGTTTCTCATCTAAAGGCACCGTTCGAGGAAGCCGACAGGCTGAAGCGAAGAACTTCCTGTCCTTCCATAGGTTGGCTGTTTTTGGCGTTTATTACCACCCGATCGAAAAAGAGTGACTTCTGGAGACTCATTACATAGGCTATAAGGTCCGCTTCGAGACTGTCCTTGCCGCCCGTCACTACACCCTCTATCAACATGGTTCCCGGTGGTCTGGTTGCCGCCGCCGGTCCGCCGGTGATAATCTTCCCCAAGTCCGCGCTGACCTTCGTGAGTTTGATTCGATCAGGAGTTATTGCCGAAACTTCGCTCAAGACAGCCGCGGCAAAATAGCGCTTTCGCGTTTCCGCCACGGCCTGTTGCTTTAATCTAAGATCGGAGGCCATCTTCAGCAGAGCCGTTTCGCTTACCCGTTCATGTACTGCCAGTCTTTCTTCAATAAGGGCGACTCGGGCGCTTTTACGTTCTATGGTATTGTCCAGCCAAAGATACCAGCCCATTCCGGCTACAATAAACATACAAATGATTGCAGCCGCCGCCGCGTTAACAGCTATGTACCTTTTCCTCTTGTCACGGTCTTCCTGAGTATAAATGAGATTGAGCGCGCGTGACCCGTGGGAGAGTGCCACACCGAGAGCGGGAACGAAAGCCATCCGTTCCGACCTTTTTTCCACGGATATTACTCCTTGCACACGGGCATGATCCGGGTCCAGCGGGTCCAGAAAATCGCTCTCTATGCCAAGCTGAGCCCCAACGTAATTAACCATAGGCTGACAGGCGTTCATGGCTGTTGACAGGTATATGGCACCGATTCTTTCACGGCCCATGTTTACCTCGTGATGTTCGAAGGTGCGCTCAACCTGGCGAATGAGCCGCTCCAGGGCCGGTGTTATCATCTGGAAGACTTTTTCGTCGTCAAGACCGAATTTACCGCTCTCCAGGCCGGCATTTGACTCTGAATCGGAACCCAGTGCCAGAACAAGCTGAACAGCTTGTTCCAGAGTGATAGATTCGGGCGCGGCCGCTGTGTCTGCCAGTTCGACGACGCTTTCCCGATGGCTTGATATTTCTGTTCGAATACCGCTTCCGCCGGAAAGCTTCCGCCACTTCGCATACTCATCCACCAGCGATTCAGCCATGCTGTTGAGCCCGGCTTTGATCTCCCGGGTCATGACCAGATTACCTTCGGATAAAATGTCGATTCTTGAAGAGCCATGCCCTATGTAAAGTGAAGCAATAGTGCGTTTCTGTGCCGGTATCCAGCCGGTGCGGAAAATATTCTGGAGCGCAAGAGGGGCAACCGTCAGCCCGGAGAGTGGGAATCCCGACGCATTGAACAGTTCTTTTATTTCATCCACTTCTTTGCGGGGAGCGGCGTAAAACAGAATCCCCAGCTTTTCAACACCGCTTTCCACGATCTCTCCCTGGATTTCGAAATCGAAGACTGTCTTTTGTTCGTCGAAGGCAAACTCCTTCTTAGCTGACCATAAAATTACGTTTTTCAGTTCCTTTCTGGCTGCTCTTGGAACGCTTATATTTCGCACTTCCACATCAATCTCAGGCAACATGGCCCAAAGGTTCATGTTGTCGCTGTTATCGCAGTATCTGGACAGGGTATCTTTCAATAAGGCTGTAAATCCAGGTTTTCCCCTGGCGAGGTCGGCTGGTATGGGAACTGAGGCATAGTCGATCAGTCGCCAGCTCTTGTAGGAGTCAGGTGTTACCTTGACCAATCGAATCATGGAGCTATCGATATAGATTCCCACAGAAATACCCTTCTGCCTGACGGAACGCCAGAATAAAAACCTCCGTTTTCCAGGGAAGAGTTCCTTCCTCCCTTGCGCGGGGTCGGAGCCGCCACGTATCACGTCAAGCAGTTTTTCCGTAGATGTTATTTCTTTTTCCGAAGCCACGTTCGTTTCACCGATTAACAAACCATCATTTATGATAAAAAACCCAACTACTTCCACTCCCGCCAAATGAAGGTACGGCAATGAGCCACGAGCAGAATCTCGCCATACCTTCGCAGGCGAAAGATTCGGCTCTATTTGACTTTGTTCGCTGAACTGGCATGATTCTCTATTTCAGCTGCAGCCTTTTTCAGGTAATCCTCGGAGAAATATCGTATTACGCGAAGCCCTTGGCGAACTTCCGGAGGTTCCGGGATAATGCCTCGCTTGATATAGTCCCTAACTGTTTTGGCCGATACTCCGAAGTGCTTTGCCGCGTCAGCCATGGTCTTGTAGGACTTGCCGTTTATTGTGATCATAATCCCTCCCTACAGCAACAACCTGTTGTATGGTTCACATATATCGTACCGTTCGAACCTAAGTCAAGAGGGAAAGTCTTTCGGCAGTCGATCAGGCATGAATTTTGTATGTGTATATGGTAATGGCTTTAAGTATTCCACGGCTGTTTGACAGGTAGCGAGGAATGACGATGAAAATACCGGCACATGGCACAAAACAGCATATTAACCCCGGTGTTTTGGAAAATCAGAGAGAAAGGGTTCCGCCGCGTATATCGGGTGCTGCTGGATCTGATTCGACCTTCGCCTCACTACTGGGAGAGAGGATGAAGGGCATGGGTATGTCCGGGAACCGCTTCGCCGTGCCGGCTGAGGCAGATGTCAGGGAATTGACGGTGCTTTTAAGGCAACGGATGAATGAACGATTTCTCGCGGTACTATCCAGTTATGGGAGAAACGGTTCTTCCTTCAGCAGGCCTCTGATGTCTGCCCTGGCCTCCTGGAACCAGGCAGGCAGATCGGTGTACTGGAAAAATTTGCCTGATCATGCGGCAAAACCGGTAGAGCCCGCTGAAGAACATCATGTGCGGCCTTCACGGGGTGGCGGGAGAACTGAAACAGAACGTTTCATCGAGAGGGCAATTAGCAGGGCTTCGAGGAAGTTCGGCGTAGATGAAGACCTGGTGAGGGCGGTTATCAAGGCGGAAAGTAATTTCCGCCCCGAAAGCACTTCGCCGAAGGGAGCCATGGGCCTGATGCAGTTGATGCCGGAAACGGCTAGCGACATGGGTGTCAGGGATCCCTACAATCCCTTGGAAAATATCATGGGCGGCGTGCGGTACCTGCGTTTGCTGATGGACCGTTATGAAGGCAGTGTTGATAAGGCCCTGGCCGCCTACAACTGGGGAATGGGCAATCTTGAGAGAAGCGACGGGCGACTTCCCAGGGAAACGAGAACCTATCTTACTCGCGTACAGAACTATTATGAAGACTTCAGAAATACTGTCTGACAACAGCATGCGTGGTTCTATGCCGTCTTCCACCCGGTTCCCTGATTTGATGGAAGACCGAATTGCCATGTAAAGGTTGAGCGACTGAGCCCTCGACACTGGTAGGGTAGGTATTTCTTATCCTGTCTTCATTTTTTGTTTGCTTTTTAGACCATTCTGACGCACAATCCGGTCACTTGCACTGTATTCATGAACCGTTCCTTGCGAGAATCAGATAATCGATCACTTCCGAGGCTCTTCGAGCCTTATCCATTCCTTTAACTCTAATCCTTACAGATTCATTTTCCGGAGACCCGTACTTGTACTTTAGGGAGGGGTGTTGCCTTTGCTTTTCCGCGGGCCCTGCCGGTAAAGCTTTGTTTGTTGCATTACCGCTTTGGGGTCTTTTCCGGTCAGGCCGACGGAGTGGCAAGGCAAAGCCCGGGAGCCTGTGACCATGTGCTGTTATTAATGAAACACGGAGGAGGACTATAGTTATGAAGCATTCAAGAAGCATCCTGTTAGTTTTTGCAATTGTTTTCTGTATCGCTCTCTGCGCGCCGATTGTCTCCGCCAATGAGGCGGTGACAAAGGTCAACATAAATAAGGCAACTGCTGAAGAGCTTACTGTTCTGAAATATGTGGGAACGGCCCTGTCACAGAGGATCGTGGATTATCGGGAAGCTAACGGCGCCTTCAAGACAGCCGGGGACATAGTCAATGTTCCGGGGATAGCCCAGAGGGTCTACGAGGGCAACAAAGATATCATAGCTGTGGATTAAGGAGGGCAATCAGTCCGTAAAGACAGTTAATGCACCGGTTGCAGGCAATTTTCCAGGCCGGGCTTTCCCTGCGATTATTATTTCGGGGACAGGCCCGGCCTTCCCGGTTTTTATCATGTGAACCGCTGGATTTCCTGATGTGAAAAGGGCGGCATAAAACCCTTTCATCCATTTCCCTTCAGGTAGTCCTGGTCAAGAGTCCTTGTAATAAGTCGCTTTCCGCACATTTCCCGGAATCTGAAATCGAAGACAATTTCAAGAAAATTTATAACGATATACAGGGTGGCTCCCCAGAGCACATCCTCCAAACCGTCCTTCCCTTTCCAGATAATGCAGGGTGTTTCGAAGATTGACGCTGATCCGTTCGCGCTGTCGTTGATGCGACATGTTCCATGGAATTCTTCCCGGAAAAAGGCGGCCAGGGGGATTTCCACAACCCTTTCCACTTCATGGTTGGGACGGAATGTGTAATCTTTTTTCACGTGACCCACCAGCGGGAAAATGGTTCTTGTGAATAGGACGAGATTTCGAAAGGGGAGGGGACCCAGAAATTCCACGTTGCATGGATTCAGACGGATTTCCTCCCAGGCTTCCCTCAGGGCGTTAGCCAGAAAAAGTCCGATGGCGGCGAACTCTTCTTTCCCTCTTTTTTTCGCGAGGGTTTTCGGGAGCCCTCTTAATATGGGAGTAATTCCCATCATAAGAGGAAGCCTCAGAAGCCTGTCCAGGCGAGGGCTCAGCATGCCCCCTGGGCCGCTGATATCTCCTCCCTGTGAGACAGACGATGACCTCCGGATGAACTGGAAGACAAAACCTCCAGGCTGCGGTGTGAACCCTTCGTCGGTTTCCTTGAAGCATAGGGGGAGAATGACGCCCGCGGGCTTCCAGGGCAGTGTCTTCCCATCCCTGTTATGAGAGCGAATGGCAGCCATCTGCCTGGCATAGTTGACGGGTGTCGCTCCCAGTCGTTCTCTGATCAGTTTGAGAACAAGTTCTTTGTCGTTTAAGAGTTGGGTGTCCATATTCTCCGATTGCCCTATTTCATTGACAGGGCGCGAAGACTCCTCTCCAACTCTTCCAGTGTTGTAATGCCCACCATAGTGTCAACGTGGACTCCCTTTTTGAAGAGAAGATAGGTTGGAGTGGACGTTACGCGATAGCGTGAGGCGAGTTCCGGGTTTTCAGCGATATTCAGACGAAGAAGTTTCAGGTTGCCCAGGTACTTCGGCGCCAGTTTCTTCAGCTTTGGCATTGCTTTGTGGCAGAATACGCAATCATTTGTCCAACAGCATACGAGGACCGATTCCTGCCGTTCCAGGACATCTTTTTCGAAGCTACGGTCAGTTACGTCGCCAACGTAGTCGTCGTAGAGACGGGCGCCGCACTTTCCGCATAAAGGTAGATCATGGACGCGGTCTTCCGGTATGCGATTCACCCTGTGGCACTGGAGGCATTGTATAAACAGTTCGTCCAGGGACGCCCGGCATCGCCCGCAGAGCGGCCTGTCACCCAGGTGGTCCCGGGTTATCCGGTTTTTCTGGCCGCATTTGAGGCAACGGATTATCAGGCTCTGTTCCGGCGGCGTCATTCTGCTTGACCTCTTAATAATTACAAAGCACGGATGTTGTCATTTGAGACTTATCATTTCACCGCTTCTCGTAATGACAAAAAACTTGCCTATGGGATCGCTCATTTTTCCCCGGGAATGGCCATCCGGATGGTTCCGCCTCGTCCCAGGATGTCGTGCAGATGGACCGAACCTTCAAGAATTCCCTCTGAATCAAGGACGACAAGCGTTGTGATTTCATGCTTCTGCATTATCTCTATCGCTTCGCCCAGGGTGGCCGCGGCTCTTATGCTCCGCGGAGCCCGGGTCATGAAGTCGTCCACTCCTTTTCCGTTGAACTCCACCTGCTGCCGTATGGAGCGCCGCAGGTCGCCGTCGGTAAGAATTCCAAGGAGGCGGTTGTTCTTATCTGTCACAAGCACGAAGCCGAGGTTCTTTTCGTCCATTTCGCGGACGGCGTCGGCTATTGACGCTCCTGAAAGAACCCGGGGGACGCGTTCGCCCGTTATCATGGCCTCCCTGACTTTCGCCAGCAGCCTGAGTCCTAAAGATCCTCCGGGATGGAACTTGTAAAAGTCTTCCTGGGTGAACTTCTTTTTTCGCACCAGGGCTACAGCAAGGGCGTCTCCCATGGCCAGGGCCGCCGTTGAACTGGATGTCGGGGCCAGGTTGAAGGGGCAGGCTTCCCGGGGTACGCCCACGTTTATCCAGATGTTGCTTGCCATGGCAAGTGTTGATGAGCCGCTGGCAGTGAAGGCTATGAGTGTAACGCCGATGTCTTGAAAGCTGCCAATCAGAACATTAAGTTCCTGCGTTTCCCCGCTGTTGGATATTGCTAAAACCACGTCATCACGGGTAACGATTCCCAGGTCTCCGTGAAGCCCTTCGACGGGGTGGAGGAAAAGGGCGGGCGTGCCCGTGCTGGTCAGGGTAGCCACTATTTTCTTGCCGATGAGGCCAGATTTACCCAGGCCCGTAACGATGACACGTCCCCTGCAGGATGAAATGACATCGACGGCCCGGCGAAACTCCTCACCCACCTTGTCGATGAGGGCGGTTATGCTTTCAGCTTCGATCCGGAGTACTTCCCTGGCCTGTTCAATGGGATCGTCGGTTGTGTTATTTTCAAATGTCACGTGCAATTGCTCCGATAGTTCGATTGTTTAAAGGATATCTTAATATTATGTTTTGTGTTGGTTGACAAGTACATTGTGTACCCTCAAAGCCGGGATGCGCGCTTAACGCAGAAAGGCTTCCGGAATGTGGCGTCGGACCCTGTCAAGCATGGTGTTGAGCTCCGCTTCGTCGTAAACTTCTCCTTTCTGAAATTTCGGATCAAGGGTCTTAGTGGGAACGAAACGCTGAATTATGTAGCAGCGGGCTCCAGAAAGACGCTCGGCTGTTCGCTCCATATCTGTCGGAGTTAGGAGCTGCCTTACCACGGTGGTTCTGAATTCATAGTCCAGTCCCGATGCCATAACCAGGTCGATGCTTTTTTCAATCAAGTCAGTATCGACGGGAACTCCAGTGACAGCGGTGTAGGAATCAAGGGGTCCCTTGACGTCCATGGCTATGTAGTCGACAAGACCATCCCTTATCAGTTCCTCTAGAACCGGCGGGCGTGAGCCGTTGGTGTCCAACTTAACGGGGAAACCCATGCCTTTCAAAGCCGCGGCAAAGGTCGCTAACTGTTCATCATGCAGTGTCGGTTCGCCTCCAGTAATTGTTACCCCTTCCAGTTTTCCCTGCCGCTTCTCAAGGAAATCCATAATTTCGCTGTCAGGCAACAGGTCCTGCGACGGAAAACCCCTCACCAGTTCAGGGTTGTGACACCAGGGACACCGGAAGTTGCAGCCTGCCGTAAAAATAACGGCACAGATGCGCCCGGGGTAGTCGATGAGTGAGAATTTCTGAAGGTGACCGATGTCCATTTCATGGCTGACGTAGGATGAAGGGCTTCCGCATACTGAATTCCGCCTGTTTTCCCTTGTTCCACTGCTGTACCGGCCGAAGGTAGCCCACAACCCGGG
>JAQUQY010000060.1 GCA_028715865.1 Syntrophales bacterium | reverse complement strand
CCGAGCGCATATGCTGGGCTATTTCCGAGGATTACCATCGCGAACCGGGTGGACACATACGTATTTACAGGAATAAAGAGTTGCTTGGTCTGCTGGAGAATGCGGGTTTCCGCTGCCGGCGCAGGGCATACCGTCACGCGCTCCATTCTCCATATTGGTGGCTGAAGTGTTTCGTTGGCCATAAGCGGGAGGATTCTCTTTCAGTTAACCTGTATCGGAAATTTCTTGAATGGGATATCGTGGAGCGTCCCGCGGCGACAAAGATCCTGGACAGGCTCCTGAATCGGCTTATCGCGAAGAGTATTGTCTATTACCTAAATAAGGGTTGAAACATGGAAGCCATCCTGCCAAAAAAGTCTCAAAAGCCCGCTATTGACATTGATCTCATGGCTTCGTTCATAGCCGGTCTGCAGAAGGGAAGCGGCGAAATTCCCTGGTCTGAGGGCGGAAAGACCGATCCCTGGGACCACGTGGAAAGCGCCATGGGCCTTGCCGCCGCCGGCTATGTGAAAGAGGCTGCGCGGGCTTATGAATGGCTTGCTTCCATCCAGCTCGATGATGGAAGCTGGTGGGCTTCTTACAGGGCGGGCGCTCCCGAGGACATGGCAAAAGACAGCAACATGTCCTCCTACATCGCCGTGGGCCTCTATCACTATCATCTGGTGACCGGCGACGATCATCTTCCAGGCCGCCTCTGGCCCAACCTGTGCGGTGGGATTAATTACGCTCTCGGGCTTCAGGCTCCCGGGGGTCAGATTTACTGGGCAAAAAACAAGGACGGCGTCACAGATCCAATGGCTCTCCTGACGGGCTGCAGCTCAATTTACATGAGCCTCAAGTGCGCCATCGCCCTGGGGAAGATCCTGGGAAAGTCCGAACCACGATGGGAAGAGGCCCTGAAGAAACTTGGCCACGCCATACGAAACAGGCCCAATCTCTTCAACATGATCAAATCGCGCTTCTCCATGGACTGGTATTATCCCGTTCTCTGCGGCGCCGTAACAGGGAGGGACGCGCGCAGGAGAATTGATAAGTACTGGCAAAAATTTGTGGTGCCCGACTGGGGCGTCAGGTGCGTGTCCGACCGCCCCTGGGCTACCATGGCGGAAACAGCGGAATGTGTCCTTACCCTCGCCGCCATCGGCGACTTCGAACAGGCCCGAACTGTCCTGCGATGGATAGAGAACAAGAAATTTGATGATGGGTCATATTGGATGGGGGTTACCTTTCCCGACGCGGTTATCTGGCCTGAAGAGCGAACCTCGTGGACCAGCGCCGCCATAATTCTTGCCTGGGATGCTTTGACGGGCATGTCGCCGGCAGCTCGGCTCTTCAGCCATGAGTTCTGGGCCGAAAAGGAAGAAACAGGCCGAATGCATACGAGAACCAGTCCGGAAATCGCCGTGAAAAAAAAAGATCGTCCCCGACCGGATCGACCTGGTCGGTGAAGAGAGGAGGACCCGCGGACTGTGAAACGGGATCACCGTCCCTATTACGTAAAGCAGCTCGATCTTGCCTTTCAGCGTTGGTATGTCCGCCGATTCCTGCGTCCCCAGTTTGAATACCTGGGCGATGGATTTACCTTTCTTAAACCATGGCATGTCCAGCTTTTCCAGGGACCCATATGCCTGGGGGAATATGCCGACGTCATTGCCACCCGGGATCTGCCCGTCCGCCTTACGGTGTGGCCGGAAAAGGAAGGAAGCGGAGGCGGTATCCTCATCGGCAGACACGCCCTCATTTCCCCCGGGGTGCGCATAAGCTCAGCCAGCGAGGTCACCATAGGCGACAGCTGCATGTTTGCTTCCAGCGTCTATGTCACAGACTCGGACTGGCACGGCATATATGACCGAACATCAGCCCTTGGACACAGTGAGCCTGTGCGTATCGGCAATAACGTGTGGGTTGGCGACAGCGCCATTATCTGCAAGGGCGTCACCATCGGCGACAACAGCGTTGTCGGCGCGGGCTCCGTCGTGGCCGGTGATGTTCCCTCCAATGTTGTAGTTGCCGGAAATCCCGCCCGCATCGTCAGGGACATCGATCCAGACAGAGAGATGATTACCAGGGCTCACTGGTTCGCCGATCCCCAGGCTCTCAGGGACGGCTTTGATGCCATCGACCGGGAAAAATTGCAGAATAACGCGTTGTTGAAATGGTTGAGGTCTCTTCTGTTCCCCCGCAAGGGGGATTAATAGGGAATCGCTCCGGTGATGCCATGAAAGTAGCAATAATCGCTCCCCCCTATCCCCTGGAAGAAGCGCCGTCACCGCCACTGGGGGTGACCTACGTGGCGGCCGCCTTTGAGGCGGCGGGCGCCGAGGTAAGAATTTTCGATTATATTGTCTCACAGTACACCAGGGAGAAGCTGAAACGGCAACTGGAAGATTTTGCTCCCCGGTTGGTGGGGGCAACGTCCGTTACAATGAATTTTCGTGCTGCCGCAAGTATCATAAGGGACGTAAAGGAGCTGGAACCTTCAATTATTACAATCATGGGAGGTCCCCACGTGTCATTCGACGCGGCAGATACTCTGAAGCGCTATCCGGAACTTGACATCATCGTCATGGGTGAGGGTGAGCGCACAATCGGGGAACTGATGGAGATCATCCAGGGCGGGGGTGACCTTTCATCAGTGAAGGGCATTGCTTTTCGAAGCGGCGGCGAAGCAGTTGTGACGGAACCCAGGGAACTTATCGAGAATCTTGATTCCCTGCCCATGCCGGCCCGGCATCTTTTGTCCATCCCGCGATACCGGGCCCTGGGTTTTCCCGTCAGCATCATCACCAGCCGTGGATGCCCCAACGCCTGCATATTCTGCCTGGGACGGCGCATGGTGGGCAAGAAGGTTCGTAACCGCAACCCCCTTTCAGTGGTTGATGAGATCGAGATGATTCTTGGTTATGGTTTTTCCCGCATCAACATTGCCGATGATCTCTTTACGGCAAGCCCACTAAAGGTTCGCGAAGTCTGTGAAGAAATAATCCGCAGAAGACTCCGGTTTTCCTGGAGCGCATTTTCAAGGGTAAACACTATAAGCAGGGAAATGCTGGCCATGATGGGCGAAGCCGGATGTGATGCCGTGAGTTTCGGCATAGAATCAGGAAACAGAGACATGCTGAATAGGGTACGCAAGGGGATCACCCTGGAGCGGGCAAGGGAGGCTGTTCAGATGTGCAAGGACGAGAAAATGCTGGCACACGCGTCCTTCATGGTCGGCCTGCCCGGTGAGACAGCGCAAACTCTCGAGGAAACAAAAAGTTTTGCCGAGAGCCTGTGTATTCCTTATGGATACCATTTTTTCGCCCCCTTTCCCGGAACCACTGTTAGGGAAAACCTCGACGCCTTCGACATAGAAATTCTCACCGATGACTGGAACCGCTATGACGCCAACAGTGCCATTGTCCAAACCTCGGGACTTAAGGCTCATGAAATGAACCGGTTTGTGGCGGATATGGAGAATGCCTTGATGAGGCTATGGCAGGAATCTGTCCGCAGATATCATGAAGGGGCCGGCACGGCGGAGGAAAACTTTGCCGTCGAAGGGCGGATGCGAACGGAAATTATGTACCGTATCCTGTCGGAGGATCTTGTTGAGCGGTACGGTACGCTTAATTCTGATCCTTCTTTTCAGGAAGGGACAGAGTCAATTCGGCGGCTCAGTAAAAGAATCACTGCTGCTATAGGCGGCGACCCGGATCTTGTTTCAAGGGTCCTTGAAAACCTTGCGGACCAGGGACATATAAGCATAAGAAGGGGTGGAAAGGAGAGGTCCTGGTGCTGGTCCGCCAATCCACGGGCGGGTTCCCCCGGGATATAATCAAGGGCGGCCCGCTTGTAAGAAAATGAATTGCCCCCTGATTCAAGTTCAAAAGAACAATATAATCGGCCCGTTAAGTGAAAAAACAGGAAAATGACAGATTATCCTGAAAGGCGTATATGCACTTGACGGATGAGAAAAGGAAGAGTACTATGCGCCGACATTTTCAGGATGGTCTTTCGTCATTTCCGATGCCATAAGGAGGTGGCGATGCTGTGAGCGCCAAGAGGTACAATAAGCAGGAGGTAGTGAGATGAGCATTGAAGTGAGGGCTCCCATGCCGGGGAAAATTGTGGGAATTCTGGTTAAGGAGGGCGACCAGGTAAACGCCGATGATGAATTGCTAATTCTTGAAGCCATGAAGATGGAAAATCCCATTTATTCGCCCATGGCGGGAAGGGTGATTGATATCAAGGTAAAAGAGAAGGATAAAGTCGAATCCGACCAGGTTCTTATGATTTTGGAATAACCTGACGGCACTTTGAATAATTAAGTAAAAACTTAAAAGGTAAGCCGTAGATTGCCCCATATATGACCGGGGTTCATCTTCAATTAGTGTAACGTCTACCGTAAGCCGCTGACGTTTTTTATGACGACAGCGGCTTACGGTTTCTTTTGTTACGAATCATCCAAACCTAAAGCTGATGGCTTCGTAAATACCATGTTGGTCCTGGACGATGTTAGAATAGGTTGCAGCAAACTTATTCAACAAAGGAGGAACCAACATGGTATTTACGAAGTCATCAAAGCTGGCGGATAAAATCTTCATCCTTTTTTTTGAGATGATGTCAGCCAAGTATTCCTATGAACACGCCTCCCGCGATCGCGGCTCCGATGGCTGCCGCCACGTTTGGTCCCATAGCGTGCATAAGGAGGTAATTCTGTTTGTTTTCCTTCTGTCCCATGACGTGTACCACCCTGGCCGCCATGGGAACGGCGGAGACCCCGGCTGCGCCAATCAGGGGGTTTATCTTTTCTTTAAGAAAGAGATTCATAATCTTCGCGAAGATGACTCCCGCCGCGGCGGCAGCCGCAAAGGAGAACACCCCCAGAACAAGAATGGTAAGGGTGGAGGTATTGAGAAAGTTTTCCGCCGCCATGGTTCCACCGATAGTCAGGGTGATGAATATAGTCAGTATGTCGACGAAGCTGGTCTGGGCCGTAGCGCTCAACCTTTCCACCACGCCGCACTCCCGGAAGAGATTTCCAACCATGAAGCAGCCGATTAGAGGCGCCGATGAAGGGACAAAGAGAATGACAACAACTGCCGAAACGAGGGGAAAGAGGATTTTCTCAAATTTCGAAACGGGCCGGATCTGGGGTTTCATATATATCTGCCGCTCCTTCTTTGTCGTGAGCAGCCTTGCCACAGGCGGTATAATAAGCGGAACCAGGGCCATGTAAGAATAACAGGCTACGGCTGTGGCGCCTATGATATGGGGGGCCAGGGTTGCCGTAACGTAGATGGTTGTGGGGCCCTCGGCCCCTCCTATTATGCCGATTGAGGCAGCTTCCTGAAGTGAAAAACCGAAAAAGAGGGAAAGAAAAAAGGCCAGAAACACGCCAAGCTGGGTCGCAGCCCCCAGGAGCATGGTTCGGGGATTGGCCAGCATGGGCCCGAAATCGGTAAGCGCTCCAAGGGAAAGAAAAATAAGAGGCGGCAGTATGTGCCACATGATGCCGTAGGCGAATAACCGCGAGAGCAGTCCCTCCGGCCGAGTGGGCAAAAGTGACTGGTCGGTCTGCATGGTGGTGGTGATGACTGCCAGCACCTGACCGGCTTCTACAGGCTGGCCGGCTTCTACCATGAACTTCTTTATGCGCCCGTGAACGGGCGAGGCCAATGTTTCGGTGTCGATGCGAATAATGTCCGAGCCCACACCGAAGCGGACGGAATCTCCGGTTACGATCTCCTGAACCACTCCCGGTTTCTCCGCCCTGAGTTCGTATTTATAGTCCATCAATCCGCCCAGGGGAAGATTGACAAGTATGATTCCGAAGCCGATAGGAACAAGCAGGAGAGGTTCCATCTTCCGGGCGATGCCAAGATAAATAAGAACCCCCCCGATAACAATCATGAGAGCGTTGCCCCAGTAAAAATATGTGAACCCCGTTTCCAGAAGACCAAAGAGCACGTGCATACCTCCAGTTGCTGTTCGTTTAGTTTGTTAAATTATGTCAGGTTCTCTATTGTGTTGTGGTTTTTTCTGACCGGTAGATCCTGTCCGAGAGTGCCTTGGTCAAAACAATGCAAAAGGCCAAAATGATGAGGATGATGAAAACCACGCCAAGTCCCCCCATGGCAATAGTAAGGGCAAAAACCATATCGATATCATTCATTGCTCTTTCTTTATGCCTCCTCTAATTAATGCTCTTCCATAAGCGGCCCACAAATGACTTGCGGGCTTTGGCCGGGGTCCGGCATCCATCCCTTTCACCATGGGCGGTTGATAAATATAATAGTGTCAAACTAAACGCAACTGTATTTTTTTGCAGGGACCGCAGCGTGGAGAATAGCCAGCAATTCAAAGGGTTTGTATCGGGCGGAAAAGTATCTTGATAAACTCATGGGCCTGTGTTACTGAACAGTGCGGAATATAAAAAATGACATAAGACGAATGTTGATTTCAGGGGTGCCGGAACGGCTGAGAAGATACCCTTTGAACCTGACCTGGGTAATGCCAGCGTAGGGAGATAACCAGATATCTTTTTATGGGCCTTTCCGGAGCAAGGACTGGCCCTTTTTTTATTGTGCCGGGTATTCATAGTTTAATGCATTAAGGGATTGCCGCGAAGAATTAATATGCAAGTAACCGCTTTTATTATTTCGGGTGGAAGAATTTCAGATCCCGGAATCATTCGCTCCTGGATGGAGAAGGAAGCCGCCGCTGTTGTTATCTGCGCTGACGGTGGGGCGAGATATGCCGAAGATATAGGGGTGGTTCCCTCAGTTGTTATAGGAGACATGGATTCAATAGACGAAAAACACCTGACTTCACTGGAAGAAAAGGGAAGCCTGATTATTCGCTATTCCAGGTTCAAGGACGAAACGGACACGGAACTTGCCCTGAACTATGCTCTCACCCTGAAGCCGCGGCTGATTCTCTTGTTCGGCGCCATTGGAACAAGGATTGACCATAGCCTTGCCAACATATTCCTTCTCGCCGGGGCCGTCCCGGAAGGGGTTGAACTCCGGATAATTGATGATCGCTGCGAGATATTCCTGGTGACTGATAAGGCATCTGTGCGGGGACGGTCGGGACAGACCGTGTCACTGATTCCTTTTTCACCGTTGGTTTCGGGAATCACCCTCAGGGGTTTTGAATATCCCCTGCGGGATGCAGATATGAAGATGGGGCTTTCCCTGGGCATCAGCAATCGGCTCACCGGTACCGAGGGCTTCATAGAGGTCAAATCGGGCCGGCTGATAGTGGTCAACAACTTTGAACTGTGAACGGTCTAATCAAAAGATATAATGTTGAGGAAACATGGCAAAGGACATGGCGCGCATTTTAACCATCGCGGGTTCTGATTCCGGAGGGGGTGCGGGAATACAGGCGGACCTGAAAACCATTACCGCCCTTGGCGGCTTTGGAATGAGCGTCATAACGGCGCTTACGGCCCAGAATACCCTTGGTGTCCAGGGAATTCATGAGGTTCCCATGGAGTTCGTGGAAATGCAGTTCGATTCGGTGGCTTCCGATATAGGGGTGGACGCGGCAAAAACGGGAATGCTGGCCGGGGCCGAAGTGGTGAACCTGGTGGCACGAAAGGTCGTTGAATACAGCATCACAAATCTTGTGGTTGACCCTGTGATGATTGCCAAGGGAGGCGCCCGACTCATTCATGACGAAGCGAAGGGTGCGCTCATGGAAGCTCTGATTCCCCTGGCGCGGGTGGTTACCCCCAACATACCGGAGGCGGAGGTTCTTTCCGGGATAACCATCAGGAATGTGGATGACATGAAGAAGGCCGCCACGGCCATCGGCAGGCTGGGGGCCCGAAGCGTTCTTGTGAAGGGCGGCCACATGGAGGGGCCGGCCCTGGACGTCCTATATGATGGCGGGAAGGTTCATGAGTTTTCGGCGGAGCGTATCGATACGAAAAACACCCACGGGACGGGGTGTA
>JAQUQY010000059.1 GCA_028715865.1 Syntrophales bacterium | reverse complement strand
GTAAGAAATGAAAAAACTCAATGGTACAAGAACTGCCGAAAATCTTTTAAAGGCTTTTGCTGGAGAATCACAGGCCAGAAACCGCTACACCTATTACGCGTCTGTGGCCGACAAGGAAGGCTTCAAGCAGATGAAAAACATTTTTATAGAAACGGCAGACAACGAAAAGGAACACGCCAAGAGATTCTACAAGTTTCTGCTGGCGGGATTCGAGGTGGAGCTGCCGAAAATGATCGAAATCACAGCCGCCTATCCCGTGGCCCAGGGATCTACTTTGGAAAACCTTCAGGCCGCGGCGGATGGTGAACACGAAGAGTGGAATGATCTCTATCCCGCCTTTGCCGAAGTGGCAAGGGAAGAGGGTTTTCCGGAGGTGGCTGCCGCCTTTGCAATGATATCGATGGCTGAAAAGCGCCATGAGAACCGTTATCGCAAGTTGGCGGGGAACATCGAAAAAGGAACGGTCTTCAAGAAAGATGGGTCCACACTCTGGAAGTGCGGAAACTGCGGCTACATACACGAGGGGAATGAAGCCCCCGTTGAATGTCCCGCCTGTGTCCATCCTCAGGCCTACTTCGAAGTGTTTGCTGAAACATACTGACAGATTTATTATTCATGACAGTCGCGCGGTGGTGTAGAAATGCAGGACAGGCGGCTGTCTTTTATTTTGAAGCAATTCAAAAGGGGCTATCCTGCCTGATATCTATTCCGTCCAGGGAACCAAGCGCCTCATGCCTCCGATGCGGTTGATGATATGGTATTCACCCCGTACCTGCGGCAGCTCACTTCCCGGAGTGAGGGTAGTTACGGCCATTTCTCCCACTATGATTCGCCCTTCTCCCCTCCAGGTCCTGGTTCTAAGACCCCACATCACATGGGCGGCCATGGCGCGACCCTGCCTTTCGCCTATGTAAAGAAGCACGTGTCCTGGCATCCAAAGGATAGTCGCGAAAGGTATGGCATTCTGTATTATGAATTGCTCTTTCTCCACTGGTGTAAGATTATCCAATCGAATAAATTCATCTTTTTCGTGGGCCTGCTGATAGGAATTACGGGGAAGCCACAGCCCGAATCCGGCGAACAGATCACGCAGAAAAGCCGAACAGTCCCGATTGCCGTAAAGACCTCCCCAGCCGTATGGAGAACCTGACATGGCGTCGGCGATTTCGGCTATCCGCGGTGGCGTCATTGAAAGAGGAAAGGGGGCGAAGTCATCGAAGGAAAGGGTTGCCGATTGAAGCATTGCTGCTGAATCGGAGCCCGGTATCATGGCTAGAACACGGTATCCCCTGTCATCGATTGCCGCGAGGGGGTAAAGTCCGCCTATGCGGCTCCTGAATAAAAACCGGCCTTCCTCGTCGTGAATCGCCACCCGGTCCCTCAGGGGGACTATAAAATTGCCGCTACGGTAAAGGTCAAGGTCAGCCTTTTCAATAATTCCTAAGTCCCTGGAACGGACCCATCCATTTACGAAAGGCGCATGAACGTACAGCCAATCTCCGGTCAAAGTGGAGTGTAGTATGCGCAATGGAGTGTTGGGGAAAAGAATCGATTCCTGCCAGTAATCGAAGGGGAATCCCCCGCCGGCGTGAGAAAAGGATAAAAACCTGGGCCTTTCCGTTGGAATGCCCCTGACGTCGGTTTCACGCAGAGTGACTGCCAGAATAGACAACGATGGATATTCATCCAGGTTCATTTCATTGACAACAGACTCAATCCAACGGGCGTCGTGGGAACGTCTGTTTTCGGCGTAGCCGGGATCGGCCTGAGCCCTTTCCACTGTTTCTAATAATTTACTCAGACAGGGTATTTCAGCCGATTCGTCCCAGGGAGAAAAATAATGATTCACGTACTTTGCAGCCGAAGATGCCAGGAACTTTTCGTCAGCCAGAAGCCTGCGAGGGGCATACTCCAGGTAGGCGGCGGTATGCTGTGGATAAAAAGAAATATCCCTCAATTCCGAAGCGCCAAAGTTGCTGCATCCGGTGGAGGCAAGTATTATCAGCATTGTTACAAACAGAAATGCTTGCCTTGATGTTGAAAGGCCTGACATTCTCGTCTCCATGGCCGCTTTATATCAATTTGCACGGTTTAATGCCAGCGCGATGCCCCTTACATCCTTAATATCATATTTACTTGTCCCCCTCATCGCGAAAACGGATGACTCACTATTTTACGGGATTCAATGGCGCCGCAAAAGACTTGACAGTGCCGTAGGGCTGTTATACAGAACCAATCTAATGTTAGATAGCACTAATTCTGAATGCCAATGGCCGTCGCGAGGAAAAAATTGGTGAAGAAGCCCATTACCGCTTCCATGGAGGACTATCTCGAGGCCATATTCGACCTCCACAGGAATAACAAGGCTGTGAGGGTCAAGGATATTGCAGGCAAACTTGATGTCAGGATGCCATCGGTTACCAGCATGCTGAAAACATTAAACGAGCGAGGACTTGTTAACTATGAAAAATATGAAACGGTGCAGTTAACGGAAGTGGGACTTCTCATTGGGAAGGAAATGAGAAGAAAACATGACGCGCTTCGTAGGTTCCTGACAAACATTCTTAAAGTTGAGCTGCAGAAAGCCGACGAGGAAGCCTGCAGAATGGAACACGCGCTCAGTTCGGAAACCATGGATCGTCTGGCTGACTTCATCAATTTTATATACACATGTCCACGGGCTGGTGAAAGCTGGCTTCGCCACTTTGAAGAATATCGTACCCATGGATGGGACGTTGAAACATGTGGCGAGAACAGTAAAGAATTTCTAAGGAACATGAAGAAGCCCTGATAAATGCGTAAGCATGCCAAGAGCCTTTCAGGGTCCGCGACAAAAATCCCCGCTTTTGATTCTTTTCTTTTTTAACATCGTCAAATATTTGTCTCATTAGTCATGCCGACTGACGTTCGTTATGCTTTCTGAAAAGGCAAGGAAGGGAAAACAATCGCCACTGCCCGCGGATGTACTGCCCTGACTTCAATGGTACGCAATTTGCTGGAGATAGAAGTTGCCAATAATGATGACTTCGTAAAAAGGCCGGATGCTTCGTTGGGCTTCATCCTTCGTCACTGCGACGCACCGTATGTGCGCCTCATTCCTCAGGATTTGCCCGCCTTGCCTGCGGCTCTTTTTACAAAGCCATCTAATTCGATGGTTTCAAAGACTTTTTACGATGCCATCAATAATGAGTAAACAGGGAAAAGGAGCCCTTAATGGCTCTTTTGGACCGGAACACAATGAGGGTCAATTCTGCCATAATCCTGCTGATTGCCGGGTTTTTGTCATTTTTCTGTATCTTGATTTCAGAGGTATGGGCAAATCCGCTTGAAGAACAGTTTTACGGGATCCATGTAGCCTCTTTCCGCGATGCCGGCCGAGCCGAGGCCCAGGTTAGGATGCTGGAAGAAGCCGGCTGTGCGGCTTTTTCCAGAGCTTTTTCACTGCCCGGCCAGGATGAATGGCAACGCGTTTTCGCTGGTTACCATGGTAACAGGGAGGATGCCTTCGACCGGGGAGAAATGCTTCGGAAACAAGGAGTTATTGAGAGATTTTCCGTGATGCCCTTTCAAGGCCTTCGGAAAGATCTGCCGGAGCAGGAGCTGTACGGGATCCATGTAGCCTCTTTCCGCGATGCCGGCCGAGCCGAGGCCCAGGTTAGGATGCTGGAAGAAGCCGGCCATCAGGCCTTTTCGCGGACTTTTTTACAGCCCGGTCAGGGTGAATGGCATCGTGTTTTCGCCGGCCTGCATAATCATCGGGAAATGGCCCTGGAGCGGGGAGAAGTGCTTAAGAAAGAGGGAGTTGTTGAAAATTATTCAATAATCGTTCTCGATGAAATCCATGGTGAGACTGCAACGGAGCCAAGGCAGGCGAGGCACTTAAAAACGTTGCCAGAAAAAGAGGCTTCAAAACCGGACACTATCCTGGAAACTGCAAAAGAATCAACCGTAGCCCCTCCCATGGATGCCGTACCAGCTGAACCGTTGAAAACAGTCATTAGCAAAAGGGAGAAGAAGCCAGTCGATGCCCCGGAGCCGATTCTGACAGAAGGGGGTCCCGTTACCGAAGATGCCACTGTTATTGAAGAAATTCCCACCACCGAGAATGGTTCCGATACAGAAAAGGGTGCTGTTACACTTTCTTCAATCTCTATACAAAAACCTGTTGATGATACCGCGACAAAAATTGCTGAAATACCTGAAGCACAACATGCCGGCCTTACCCTGATCTCCTCCGCTTTGGCATATTCACCAATGGAGCAAAATCCGGCTGTTGCGGAAGCAATGGATCATATTCGCTCTGAGAACTACGAGGCGGCACTGAAGGCGTTTCAGTCAATTCAGGGAGGCGGTGTATCCGGTGAGGCGATGAGGGATTTTCTATCCAGGCGTATAGCCGACTGCATATTCATGCTGTCCATGCGTGGAAGCCGGTCCCAGGTTATGGCCGCCATCGAAGGGTACCGGCAGCTTTTGCGTGTGCATCCCGAATCAGCAGAGGGTAATGACGAGATCCGTATTATGATGGCGGAGGGTTACAATTATCTTCGTATGTATCACGAGGGGCTCAGGGAGCTGAACAGGGTATTCGAACTGCATCCACGTTCGCCTAACCTTTCACAGGCGCTTTACATGAGGGCCCTTTTCCATTATCGGATGCAGCGATATGAGGCAGCCATCGACGAGTTAGGGGGTTACCTGAAGCGGTTCCCCGGTGGAGCCCACCAGCGTTCCGCATTATTCTTTCTTGGTGACAGCCATTCGCAGCTTGGTGATTTCGACGAAGCTGACGAAGCATTCGGTAAATCACTGACAATGTGGCCGTCCATTGAATCTCTTCCAAGACAGGAACTAATTGTCCTGGGTTCGCACTATATGCGCAGCGGCAGTCCACAAAAGGCCCTCGAAATTTTTCTCGCCTGGTTCAATCTCTATTCCGACGAACCGGAAGCACCTGAGGTTCTTTACGGCGCCGCAAGAATCCTGGCAGCCATGGAGCAGGTTCCGGCAGCGCTGGGGCTCCTTGGGAAGGTGATTGAAAGGTTCCCGGAAACCAAGCAGGCACAGGAGAGTATGATCGTTATGGCAGACATGGGGCTCCGCCGGTCGGGCAGAGCCCTTCCCCGTCATATTTTTGACGATATGGAATATTATTTGGATCCGATTTTTGCTTATGATGAAGTCCTGGAAAAAGACATAGATCGTGGGCGGCGCGATGAACTGCTTTTTCTGAAAGTTGGAGCGCTGATGAAACTTGAGCGGTATCCGGAGGCCTTCGAAACAGCCCATCGGCTTCATCTTGAGTCACCCTGGGGAAGCTATCGCAGGGAGAATATGCTCAATCTCTCAGAGATCGCTGTGTTGCTGATCAATCGTTACCACGATTCGGGAGATCACCTGGCAGCGGTGAATACTTTTCTCCTGTCACGCCGACATGGGATCACCGAAGAAGGTGACTATGACAGCCTTTTCAAGGCCGCGAAAAGCCTTGAAAATGTCGGCCTTTCAGCGGTTTCAAGATCTGTCCTGGAAAACCTGGCGTCCCGGTTTCGCGACGAGCGGCGCAGGGGAAGAGCAATGCTGGCCCTGGCCGAACTGGACTTGAGGGAAGGCCTGTACGAAAGTGCCGAAAAGAGGGCCGGCGAGGTTCTGGCGAAGGCGTCGTTGCACGCGAAATCGCTGGCTCCAGGGGCACAGGAACTTTTGGGAGACATAGCTTTTGGCAGGAAAGATTACGGCGCCGCGGAGCGGCATTACGCTACCCTTGCCGCGGCTGCCTTATTTCCCGAGGCAAGGGCGCGTGCTTCCTGTAAGTACGGCGATACTCTCATGGCGTTGGGTCGATATTCTCAAGCTCTGACTCAGTATGAAAAGGCTCTTGATGCTGTGGAAAAAAACGGTTTGCCAGACAATGGCGATATTGCTGTACGGTCTTATAAAGGGATCGCAGAATCACAGTATCGCTTGGGACAGTATGGGGAAAGCGCCTTCTTTTACGGATTGGTTCTCAAAAAGGTTCCCGACGAAGGTGCCGAATCCTGGAGCTTCTACCGGATGGGCCAATCCTACGCGAAGCTTTCCGAACGGGACAGGGCGCTACAGAACTTCGAAAGCATGAAAGAAAATGCGGATGATCCTTTCTGGCACAGGGTAGCGGATTACGCAAGGAATTACGAGATGTTCAGGGGCGGTCTGGGAAGGGCTGCCGAGGAGGGGCGCTGAGTGTTGGGTGCGATGAACGGGGAACACAACGAGACAAGCCATTTAATCAAAGGAGCTATCCCGTGGAGCATGATCTGACAAAGCTGACACAGGGCGACGAAGAGGCTCTCCTCCTCGAGCGTTCCTTCGATGATTTCAACTCAGCGGCGGAACGCATGCAAGAGGCCTTCAACAGCCTTGAAGAGCAGTTCAACCTTATAGACCGGGAACTGGAAAGGAAAAACCTGGAGCTTGAAAAAGCCCTGAGGGACAAGGAAGAGATGCGTTCCTATCTGGAGATGATCCTTGAAAGCCTTAAAAACGGCGTGGTCGTCACCGATTCGGAAGGGCGGATACAGCTCATGAACGGGAGCGCGGAAAAATATTCCGGTCTGGTTCAGGGGGAAGAAGAACAGCCCTGGCGTGGAAGGAACGTGACCCAACTCTTTCCCACCCTCTGGAGCGGGTTTTCCTTCACTCCCGGGGAGGTAATTAATAACGTCAGGCGCCGGGTAAACGGCCGCATGCTGGAAGTGTCAAGCAGTCCTATGACCGCCCGAAATGGAGAAGACCCTGAAACCATCTATGTGATCAGAGACGTGACGCGGCTTGCTCGGCTGGAGGAAATGGAAAAGCGCTCCGAGAAATTCGCCGCCCTCGAGGAGATGGCCGCTACAATGGCTCACGAAATACGGAATCCCCTGGCAAGCATGGAGCTTTTCGCCTCGCTTCTCATGAAGGAGCCGGAGAGTGACAGGAGCCGTGACCGCGCCTATGAAATAATCAAATCGGTGAGGCATGTCAACAACAGGATTTCTAACCTGCTTCTTTTTACCAAAAGACCCAGTCCCATTGTAAAAACACTTGAACTTCATCGGCTTGTTGATGATGTGCTGGCCTTTTCCAAGCCCATCATAGAAAACGAGAACATAACCCTGTCAGTCCGTTATGATGAAAGCGAGCCCCGTATCGCCGTTGACGCTGAAATGCTGAAGCAGGTTCTTCTAAACCTCTTTCTCAATTCCCTGCAGGCCATGCCGGACGGAGGAGAGCTGGGCATCGAAACCCGGCTTATCCCGCCGGGAGAAAACACATTAGATGAAGGGCGGTTGATCGCGCGCGATGTTGAGATCAGCGTGACGGACTCGGGGGAGGGGATTCCCCGGGAAGTGATGCAACGCATTTTCGATCCATTCTTCACGACCAGGGAAGGCGGAGCCGGCCTGGGTCTGGCTATCGTCCACAATATCATCGACATGCACGGCGGCATCGTGGCAGCCGACATCAGCGAGGAGGGGGGAACCGTCATGACCATCACGCTTCCCCTTGTCGACTTTGCCGAACCTGTGCATGCGGGGAAGGAACTTTAGTGATGGCCGAAGAAACGTTCAGCAGTAAACAGAAGCCTCAGAAGCCGTCGAGTTCCAAGACAATACTTATCGTAGACGATGAACCATCCATGCGGGCGGCCCTTTCTGAGTCCCTGCAAAGCTGCGGCTATGATGTTGAAACAGCCGATGACGGTCAGGACGCCCTGGACAAGTTCAGAAAGAACACCTTTGAAGTTGTTATAACGGACATGCGGATGCCCCGCCTTGGCGGCATGGAAGTTCTTGCCGGCATAAAGCGGATGTCGCCAAAAACGCCGGTCATCGTCATCACGGCCTATGGGACCGTCAATACAGCCGTGGAAGCCATGAGAGCCGGCGCCATTGATTTCATTATGAAGCCTTTTTCACTTGAACACCTTGAGTCTGTGGTAACACGGGTCGCCGAACGCGACGGCGGCATCTTGGCGGACCGGA
>JAQUQY010000058.1 GCA_028715865.1 Syntrophales bacterium | reverse complement strand
TCATCAGGCTTCGGGCACTAATTTCATTTCGAAGGCAGTTCCCGAAGAACCGGCCATGGACAGGATCGACGGCATCTGGAATACTGTAGGCGGCATATCCGTTCAGTTGATGCCCATGGGGGCACACGGCCTCATGGGGACCCACAGGAACGTGGAACTGAGGTCTGTGCATACGAACACTAACATCTATCTCTACGCCTCATGGCCGGACCCCACGGAAAGTGTTACCAAGGACATCTGGATAAAAAAGGACGACGGTTCCTGGGAACAGTCCGCCGATGACGAGGACAGGTTAAGTTTTGTCTGGGAAATCGGCAATTCCATGTCTGAGTTTTCCAGGGGAAGAGGAACCATGTCTCTCTGCCATCCTGACCCGGCAGATTCCCGGAACATTATCATGTCAACCAGGAATACCGGAGGCCGTGCCGACCTGTGGCACTGGAAGGCAGCCCGCACAAATCCCGCGGGCTATTCCGACGACCAGTACCTTGACGGAGAAGGCCGGAAAAGCGATCCTGGTTTGTCTTCGTACGGAGATAATAAAAGCAGTGGCGGGAACTTGCCGGCGTTAATGCCTTCCGGTGGCGTCGCAGGGTCAGCTTTTTTATTTGACTCTGAAGCCGTTCCCTTCAACGACGAAAAATTCAAACCCGGAGACAGGTTGCCGGCCTACATTCTGAGGACCCCTAATGGTGACAGGGCGGACATCAGGGCATACGGTATACACCGGCATGGAAAATGGACCGTCGTACTCCAGCGGCAATTGAAAACGGGCCACGATGATACTGACGTTCAGTTTGAGCCCGGGGAAGCCTACATTTTTGGTGTCGCGCTCTTTGACAATGCCGGAGACGACAAGCATCTCAAGAGCATGCCCCTCAGGCTCTCACTTGAGCGAGAATCTCGATAGAAATGGACATCGAAAATCATTCTTTGAAACTATAACTCAGAGTATCAAATGCCTTGAGATACTCTGAGCCGTAATTTATGTACCGCCTGATCGCTTTTGGAAAGCACCGGCTTTTTAATCCTAGTGGTCTCCGGGATAACTGACGGTGTTGGCAGTTTCTCCTTTAACCGCTGAACCGCCCCGGGATTGCCGGAGACTTCATTCTGTGAGAGGGTGGAGTCATGAAAACGCAAAGCAGGTATTCCCCGGAAGTCAGAGAGAGGGCGGTTCGGATGGTATTTGACCATGAGCGTGAGTACGAGTCTCAGTGGTCGGCTATTGTTTCGATTTCGTCCAAGATTGGTTGCACAGCGGAGACGCTTCGTCGGTGGGTTCGCCGGGTCGAGATTGATCGAGGTCAGAGAGGAGGCATTACGAGCAACGCCGTCACCTACCAATGCTCGCCATCGGCCGTCGTCAGAATCAATGAATACGGATCAAAAGAAAGCATTATCTTGATATGGCGGCTGGAATTGGCTAACGAAGCCTACAGACTATCCGGGGCGTTCACCCTCCGTTGCCTTGTCATTTTCCGCCATACCATGTAGTGTAAAGTAATCTCTATTTTGAGAAATAAATTCAGAAACGGCGGGTGCGTTTCACCCGACATCGGTTTATTTACAAGGCTTTGTAGAACAAGGGAAACCACAGCATGCGGGCAGTTGTTGAATTTATTCACCGGATTGTCACAGGGGAGAGGCATATTCGGATCCTCCTTACGCCGGTCTTCGCTGTATTTTTCCTCTGCCTTATAGCATTGTTGATATTTCTCGCATTGAGGGTCGACGCATTCTTCAGCCTTTCCAGTCCCCTTGAGTATCCTTGGAATTATATTGCTTCCATTCTGCTGCTCGCGGGTGGTGGTTTTCTGTCTTTATGGTCGGTACTGCATTTCGCAAAGGCAAGGGGAACTCCCGTACCAACCAGTCCACCGGCAATACTTGTTGACAGCGGCCCTTACGCTTACGTCAGGAACCCGATGCTTGCGGGTGTATTTCTCATGCTCTTCGGGGTTGCATTCCTGATAGGATCTTCGTCCCTTCTTTTTTGTTTTGCTCCGGCATTTGTAGTCTGTAGCGTTCTGGAATTTAAATTGATTGAGGAACCGGAACTTGAAAAACGTTTCGGTGAAAAGTATATGGATTATAAAAGAAGGACTCCCCTTCTGGTCCCGCGATTCTCTCGTCAATTGAGTCATGGCGCGGGCATTCCGAAGCATTTGGCAAAGCTGAAAAAGATAAAAGGAAGGAAGGATTGAGAATTATCCATAAAACATTATCGGTCTGGGCTGTCAGGTATGGCCTCATCGATTACCTGGCCGATCATCAGGTCGCCGTTCACGCCGTTGACTGACCCACCTTGCCGTCCTCAACCAAAATATGCCTGCGCTTTACGTCCAGGGCACCGAGGGGAAAAAGGATCAAACGGCAGGAAAGGGTAAACAATGCCACAGCTGGCTTCCGGGCGGGTCAAGGGGGAATCTCCGTTTTCCCCTTGATAAAAATTATCTTGAATTTCCCTGGCCCTGGAGCCGCTCCATGAAGTACATGACGTGGGGGGCTTACTCAACAGACTTCTCGTGGCGTCTGCCGTGGAAATCATCAAGTACAACCGCGGCGATTACCTCAATTAAGACCTTTCTTCGCACCTACATTCTCCAGAAGGAAATATTCATGAGATAACGGATGTTGTTTTCCGCCATTCCGTACCACGTCTTAAAGATTCCCCGCCAGAGTTCGAACACGGTGAAGGGGATACTCATCATGCCCCCGAAGGGGTGTTTCCCTGGTTCGTGCCTTTCCTGTGGCTTCATCCGGGCGTGCTCCTGCGCGGCAGTCCCGGCTTCCGGCGAAGCTGCCGGCATTTCGGCCTTCTTCATCTCCGGACCAGCAGCCCTGCGCGTCGCCGGTTTCCGTTGAGGAGCTTTTTTTGCAGGTGGTTTCCGGACCTTCTGATCCGTCTTGTTCGAGGGTTTCCTTGTGCTGGTCGGCACGTGTGGCTTCAGCGCACTCAACTTCTCCAAGATGTCCGATTTTGTCTTCTTAGCCATGAATGATCTCCTCCGTCAGTGACATAAAATCCTCGGCCCCGTTGCTTCTGGGGTTGTAGTCGAAAATACTCTTTTGCGCGATCTGCGCCTTCACGAGGTCGATGTTGATCCGGATCAGCGTTTTGAAGAGCTTGTCGGGAAAGCTTTCCCTGAGGATCCCGAAGATCTGGTCCGACAGGGCCGTCCTGCGGTCGAACTTGCAGATCAGGACGCCCCGAAGGATGAGCGAACGGTTGAGTTCCTTCCGGCTGCGTTTGATCTCTTCCAGGAGCTGCTTCAGGCCCAGGATGGAAAAGAACCCCATGTCCACGGGGATGATGACCTCGTCCGCCGCCATCAAAGCGTTCTTTGTAAAGACATTGATGCTGGGCGGGCAGTCCAGAAGGATGTAGTCATAGGAGTCTTTCAGGGATCGAAGGGACTTCCTGAGCGCGTCGAATCGCTTCCCCTCGATCATCGCCGCCTCAATGTCCTTCAGGGAGTTGTTGGACGGGATGATGTCCACGAGATCCGTATGGACTATGAAGTCCTCCGCGTGGCCGCCGTCGACAAGCAGCTCCTTGACGGTCTTCCGGTCATTTTCGATGATGAGTCCCGCAACGGCCGAGGCGTTCCCCTGAGCATCGAGGTCGACGACAAGGACCCGTTGTCCCTTGATCTTCAGCCCGGCCGCCAGTCCGTGTACGGCAGTGGTCTTGCCGACCCCCCCTTTTTGATTCGTGAAAGCGATCTTCTTGGCCATGGTCTTCCTCCCGCGGGATCTC
Source organism: Syntrophales bacterium (assembly GCA_028715865.1). Classification (GTDB taxonomy): domain Bacteria; phylum Desulfobacterota; class Syntrophia; order Syntrophales; family UBA2210; genus MLS-D. The sequence goes on along the minus strand of JAQUQY010000058.1, from coordinate 4,598 downwards.
CGGATACTTTCCCGGTCGGTATAGTTTCAACTTATTAACTGCCCACCTGACGGAGAAACTTTTGCCCCTGCGGTGAGTTACAGACCCCGCCGTTCAAAAAAACGGAAGAGGAAAAAAGCCCCAATATCCAGTCCTCCTTTTTTGTTGAGTTGTATTGGCGGAGCTTCTCAAGGCCGTCTCCGCCCTGGTTGCTTTTCATTTTATGCATATCACGGAAAAAACACAATGCCGAACGAAACCACTCCTCCATCGGGGCAGGGTTGATGATGAGAGAAGAAAATATTGAACTAACTGTCCAGGAACAGGTTGATCTTTTTATATAAAAATAAATTCCTTGGCTTAGGCTAATATAATTTGTATTTAAACTATATGCTTGCTAATTATAATCGTCGAGGGAATACAAACAATGATCAATTCACTTGAGGATATTTCCGTCCTGGCACAGAAAAGGGGACCGAAGAAATTAGCGGTTCTTGCTCCTGAGGATGCCGAGTTCATGAATGCAGTCAAAATCGGCTGGGAAAAGGGATACATAGAACCCATCCTCATTGGCGACATAAAAAAGATGGAGGACGTTGCCCGTAAAGTGGCTTTCAATATCGACAAGTTCATGAAAATTCCACAGACCGGACAACAGGCCATCTCCGATCTGGGAATCGGAAAACTTTTTTCCGGCAATCTGCCTATTGTCAGTAAGGGACAGATACCAACATCCCACATCTATCGATCGATAATACGCGAGGAGGCAAAGGCGGGTTCCGGCATGACGGTAAGCGTGATTTCTTTCTGGGATATTCCAGGCATTGATCATCTGGTGGCTTTCACCGACACCGGAGTAACCATCAAACCAAACGTCAAGGCCAAGGCGGAAATTATAAAGAACGCCGTTTTCGTATACCGTCTCCTGGGACACCCCAGGCCGAGGATTGCTGTTCTTTCCGGCCAGAGGGAGGTTGGCGGTGTGCTTGATTCATACAAAGACTATGAGGCGTTGAAAAGATCAGCTGATTCCGGCGATTTCGGAGAGTGCGAACTCGTTTCCGCCACCTCATTCACAGGAATATTCCTGGGAGAGAATAATTACAGAGGGGGCGATATGCCTGTCAAAGGGGATGAGGTTCCCCATATTCTGGTCGTTCCGTGTCTCGATACGGGCAATGTGCTCTGTAAACTCGATTTTTTTCTCGATGTGACCCGAAGTTCCCTGGTTGCCACATCGAAAGGGCCCGTCTGTATTCCAGCCCGATCGGACTTCAGCGACAATATCGTGCAGCAGCTGGCCATGTCCGTCGTTCTTGCCGATGAAATGGAAAAGGATGAGCATTAGCATGCTGAATTCGTTCAAAGACATTGTAGATGCGGCAATGCAAAAAGGAATAACAAAACTTGTTGTTCCCAGCCCTGAAGCGCCGGATATGCATCTTATAGCTGAAGCTTCAGGAGCCGGACTGGTCTTTCCATGTTTTGTGGGGGATGGAGGCGCAATCAGGAACATGGTAAACCAATCGCCACTGGCGGAAGGAAATTACGAGCTTGTAGAGGAGAATAATCCGCGGCATGTCTTGGAAAGGACGCTGGACATCCTCCTAAGCAGCGCGGGGGGCATTTTCATGCAAGGCTCCCTGCCCCCTCAGGCGGCTATCGATGCTCTTCACGACAGGGACAAAGGAATGCTTCCAAAAGGCGGCCTCTTGAGCTTCGTCTCGGTGTTCCCTCTCTTGAAAAAGGAAAGGCTGATCCTTGTCACAGATACATTCATCAATAATCATCCGTCAGTTGCCGAAAAACAGCACATCCTTTCAAATGCCCTGAAACTTGCCCGTATCCTGGGCGTAGAGTCGCCAAAGGTGGCCGTACTGGCGGCCATCGAGCAAGTTAATCCCGGAATCCCATCGACACTTGACGCCGCAATCCTCTCTAAAATGTCGGAGCGTCGCCAGTTCGGTGATGCCGTTGTTGAAGGCCCCCTTGATATAGATTGCGCCTTGAGCCGGGCTGCAGCCGAGCGCAAAGGAGTCAAAAGCATTGTGACAGGAAATGCGGATATTTATCTGGTTCCCGAAATTGACACGGGTTACCTTATGGCCGAGGCTCTGGTTTTTTTTGGGAGGATGAACATGGCAGGCGTTGTCATGGGGGCAACCAGGCCGGTGATCCTGAATCTTCCTTTTGTTTCCCCTGAAGACCGTCTTGTCCAGATCGCTATGGCATGCCTGCTGAGCGACGAAGGAGGTTCCAATGGGTAATGAAGAATATCTGTTTGTCGTCAATGTCGGATCTCTCTCAACGAAAGTTGCATTTTTTCATGGCAGCAAGCCTGAATGTTCGAAAAATATCAGTTACAGGGTAGAAGATTTTGCCCGTTGCTCTTCTCTGGAGGAGCAACTTCCCCGGAGAGAACAGGATGTAATGAATTTTCTGGCGGAGAATCGCATTGATACGAAAGAACTTACCATGGTCGTAAGCCGCGGCGGCCTGGGCAGGCCGGGGCCGGCAGGAGCGTATAAAATTGACGAGATCATGTGCAAAGATCTCCTGGCAGGAAAATACGGGAAACATGCTTCAGCCTTGGGTCCGACCATGGCCTTGAAAATTTCACGGCAATACGGTGTGCCGGCTGTTGTCATTGATCCGCCGAGTACGGATGAATTCGAACCCCTGGCAAGAATTTCAGGCATTCCGGACATCGAGCGGAAAAGTGCTTTTCATGCGCTGAATCAGAAAATGGCTGCCAGAAGATATGCGGCTCAACTCATGAAAAAATACGAGGGAATTAATGTCGTGGTGGCACATTTAGGAGGTGGCGTCACCGTTGGCGCCCACAGGAAGGGACGTGTGATTGACAGTACTCACGGCCTTTCCGAGGGCCCTTTCACACCGGAGCGAACCGGAGCTTTGCCTACCATGGAGCTTATTGATCTGGTTTTTTCAGGGAAGCTGGACAAGAAACAGATTCAGACGAAGCTCGTGGGCCAGGGTGGTTTGGCAGCCTATCTCGGGAGCACGGAAGCCAGGGAAGTGGAAAACATGATCAGCGGCGCTGACGAAAAAGCGAAACTCATTTATGAAGCAATGGCTTATCAGATTTCAAAAGAGATAGGTGCCATGGCTTCTGTCTTAAAGGGGGATGTTGACGGGATCATCATCACAGGAGGGCTTGCCCATTCGCGGATGCTTCTGGATTGGATCATTGAAAGGGTCGGGTTTCTGGCTCCGGTGTTCGTTTATCCTGGAGAGGATGAAATGGCGGCCTTGGCAGAAGGCGGTCTCAGAGTCTTGAGAAATCAGGAAAAACTGAAAATATACGGACAGGAACGTTCATGACGATGCTTAATACAAAAAGCCTTACAGATTATGAAGGTTCTGAGGCAAATCCATCTGATCATGCTGAATAGATCGTAAAAGAGGGTCCATCTATGGCGTTTCAAGACTGCATATGTTTCCGGATGGGAAAGGCCGTTCGGAAAGTATCAAGGGCATACCGGGAGAAAATATCCCACTATAGACTTACCCACGGCCAGTTCTTCATGCTCGTTGCGGTTATGGAAGAGGAGGGGCTTCTGCCGAGCGAGTTGGCTGAAAAAATAGCCCAAGATCGTGCGACGACAACGGGCCTTCTGGACAGGCTGGAAAATGATGGATGGGTTGAAAGGAAAACGGACACGCAGGATCGTCGTTCACTTAGGATATACCTTACTCACCACGCAAAGAAGCATCGGAAACCAATTATGGAGCTTTTTGAGGATACCAATCAGCAATTTATCGACCGCTTCACTCCTAAGGAATGGGACCAAATGCAGTCTTTTCTGGTTCGGTTGGAATCATGAAAATCTTCTCATCCATAAGCGAAAGGTGAAGCCATGGCGGGATGGAAACGACCCATCTTTCGCACATTATGGCGCTCATCACCCTGAACATGATCCCGGCCACCGTTCATTGAACCGTCCCGGGATGGCCGGAGGCCTTGACTCCACCTATGAGTCCGTGACGACGGCTGCACTCAGAATCAATAAATACGGATCGAAAGAAAGCATTGTCTGGAAATGCCGGATATGGTGACCGGACTCAACTAACAGAGCCTCCGGAATACCCGGGGCGGTTCATGTCTACCCTATGGGGAAGCTTACGGGTTCACTCGGAATGTTGAGGGTCCGTTAAATATTGAGGCCAACCGAATCGTTCCATGCTTTCCGCTACTCCGCCTGATAATCTAACCAACAGTTATTAAAGGGTGAACTCAGTCTTCTGCTGTACCTAAGGTTGTTGGCAGGCTATTTGCAACTACAGGTTTATAATCTGCGTGATATCGAAGGGAGAAAACAGGATGAAAAACAAAACTATTGTATCGTTGATGATTGTCGCCTTTCTATTGCTGTTGAGTTGTCAGACTATGCAGTCGGTGCAGGAAGAGCACCAAGGTGCTGCAGTGGGAGCGGGAGTCGGAGCGGCGACAGGCGCCGTTCTCGGTGTCATTATTGGTGATGACGCCAAAAGCGCGGTCGTGGGTGGTTTGATCGGCGCACTGGTGGGAGGCGCTGTCGGACATTACTACTACGATCAGAAGCGCACGGGAACTGAGACAGTCAATCAATACGGTT
>JAQUQY010000057.1 GCA_028715865.1 Syntrophales bacterium | reverse complement strand
CGTAAAGGATCATTCTAATCCGCGTTCCACCCTCCAGCGGGGATTCTATGGAAAATCGGCCACCCAGAAAGCTCAGTCTCTCCCTGATGCTGAATAATCCGAAACCCTTAGACCAATCCTTGGGAGCCTTTATAAAATTCGCGTCAATGCCGATACCGTCATCTTCAACAAGTATTTCCGTTTTTTTCCCGTTTCTTTTCAAAGAAAGCACCGCGTTTTTTGCTTTAGCGTGCTTTGTTACGTTAATCAGAAGCTCCTGCGCGCATCGAAATAGAACAAATGCACGGTCCTTATCCAGATCCACCGGTCTTTTCCCCTGTTTTTTGAAGGTTACCTTAAGGCCGTATTTCTCCTGGTACTGTTCGGCTAGCCACTCCAGAGCAGCCGAGAGCCCCAGAATGTAAAGAACGGGGGGGCTCAAGTCAAAGGTCAGGGAGCGGGTGTCCCTGATAAGCTGGTCCACTATTTCCAGAATTTCTTCAAGGGGTTCAGACAGCCCCCATACTTCAGCCTCCTTCTGTATGGCTTCCAGCTTCATTTTCGCCACCGCCATGGTTTGTCCTATCCTGTCATGGAGTTCAGTCGCAAGTTGCTGGCGCTCGCGCTCTTCAGTGCGGGCAAGTTCTGACGACATGAGGCGCATTCGTTCATAATTTTCCGAAATCTTCCGCTCCGCTTCTTTTGCTTCCGTCACGTCCTGTCCCACTATAAGCAGGCCAACAAGAGCTCCGTCGCTTCCGCGGAGCGTTTTGCTGTACCAGTTAACAATCCTTTTCGCCCCTTCTCGTGTGTAAACTGTATTTGTCAGTTCTCCGGACTGCTTTTCGCTCAGAGCGTTCTGAAAAGACTGTACCGCTTCGGGCCATTCCCTCTCATCAATAAATGTTTCCGTCCAGTCCTTTCCGCGCACTTCCTCGAGAGGATAGCCCAGCGCATCCTCCATATAGGGGTTGAACCTGACAATCCTCCCCTTGGCATCCAGAACAAGAACGAGCGCCGGCGCCGTTTCTATGAGGCTTTCCGCGAAATCCCTTTCCCTGACCAGTGCCATTTCAGCCTGCTTGCGCTTCGTAACGTCTTCGAATACCACCGCTGCTTTACGGCTTCGTGCACCAGGCTCCAGCTTGGAGGCCGTAAGTGCGCAAAGAATTTTCGTCCCGTCACGACGCTGACATTGAACTTCGCCAAGATGGATTTTTCGCTTCATGGGATCACCATAAAAGAGCCGTCCCGTCTCTCTAAAGTCTTTTTCCCTTCGATAGAGAACCCGGCTGCTCTTGCCTATGAGCTCCTCCGGCTCCCAGCCGAAAACGTCCAGGACGGCATTGTTCGCGAAAATAATACGGCGATTTTCCAGGCCAAGAACGGCGTGGGGAATTGTATCCAGAATCAGCGATTCCAAAGCTTCCAGGCTTTCCAGCCTTTGCTGGGCTTCCCTGAGTTCGGTGACATCCATGCCGCTGCCCAGTATGGCGGGACTTTTATTAAAGATGATGGGCGCCACCATACCCATTACACGGCGCACCTGGCCTCCTTTTGTGACTACCCTGAATTCGTGCGGGGATGTCCGTTCGCCTTTCAGCATCTCGGCTGCCTGAATTCTAAGTGTTTTCTTGTCCCTGGGATGAACCGCTACCAACCCGCTTTTTCCAAGAACTTCGCTTCTTCCATATCCTGTGTAATCTTCGAAAAGGGAGTTAACGAAACAAAGCCGTCCTTTCTGAACGATATAAACACCTGTTTGCAGCTTGTCCGTAAGTATCTGGTAGAGCTCCTCAGCGTGATTGTGATCAGGAACATCCCGGAATGAACCTATCGTTATTACATGGCCTTCGAAGTTAATTTTCTTACACTGGATTTCAACTGGTACCAATGTTCCTTCTTTTTGGACCACAATTGTCTCGAAAGGTTTCTCAATGCCGGAAAGAAGGTGCTCCAGGGCGGGCTTCTGGTATTCAGGCGGAAACAGGTCAGGAAGGTCCATCACGGCGAACTCCCCATGGCTGTAGCCGGTCATTTCCGACAAGGCCTGGTTTGTGTCAATAATTCTGCCGTTTGCGTAAACACAGATTCCCTCAAAGGGCATCAGTGCAAATCTCTTCAATTTGTCAGGTTCCAGAATTGGGCCGGGCTTGTTTTTCTTTCTTTTGCCGGATGTATTCAAGACGCGGTGGGAAAAATGTTTTTCACCCATGGGACACCCCTTATTTGCCATCAATTTAGCGTGCCACTATAAGCACAGGAGTTTTTAAATCGCAAGAGACTCCATCGGTCGAAATAAACCAGTTTTATGTTGTGTATAAATTTTTCAGCAGAATGATGCGGAGGCGATTCCCGATGTCGCAATCGATCGTCCGGAAATGAAAATATTTTTGGCTTTATTATGAATGGGCAAGCATGTACAATCATAAAAAAGTTGGGGCGCCTTGATAGCGTGAAGTGTCCCTGATAAAACGTCTCTAAGGTTCTATGGATGAATGGACGACGCGAAAGGGAGGTCTTGTGTAATGAACACTGTACAATCTCTCGATGAATTATTGGCTTTGGCGAATAAACACGTTGGAATCTGTATGTCAATTTACATGCCCACCCACAGGAAGGGTCCGGAAATACAACAAAACCTTATACGATTTAAGAATCTTCTTCGGGAAGCGGAAAACCGGCTGATGATGAGCGATCTCAGGCCGTCGGAAATCAGGGAACTGCTGGCTCCGGCCCAGGAACTTGTAAACGATGAGCTATTCTGGAGAAATCAACAGGACGGCCTGGCCCTTTTCGTTTCAACCGATTCTTTTCATAGCTTCAAGGCTTCTGATGGTTTCGAAGAACTTGTGGTGGTATCCAAACATTTTCATTTGAAGCCCCTCATCGGCATCATGGCAAGGGACGCGTCGTTTCTGATTATCGCCATAAGCCAGGGGGATGTAAGGCTCTTTGAATGCACGCGCCGGCGCCAGAATGAAATTCCTCTTAAGGACGTTCCTCAGAATCTTACGGAAGCTCTGGATCTGGATGACTTCGAAAAGCGGCTTCAGCTCCACACGGGAACGGAAAACACAAAGGCCCAGGTTTTGAAATTCTTTAAACAGGTGGACCGGGGACTTCAGGATGTTTTGAGAGACAGGCGTGATCCGCTTATATTTGCCGGTGTGGATTATCTTTTCCCCATATATAGAGAGGCCGGCACCTACCAGTATCTTCTGGCTAAACCCATTTCAGGAAATCCAGAAGGTTTAAGCGGCGATGATCTGCATCGTATGGCAATGCCCCTGATAGAGGACATACTGAGCGACAAGGAACGTGATGCGCTGGCGCTATACAGGAAAAGCGCCGGAACCGGCCTTGCGTCCCGCGATATCAGGGAAATTGTACGGGCTGCTTTTCACGGAAGGGTTGGGACGCTCTTCGCCGCCCGGGGCATTCAACAGTGGGGGATCTATAACAGCGAATCCGGAGACGTTGTTCTATCGGACACTTTCGACCCTTCTTCGCTGGATCTTGTCGATTTCGCGGCAATCCAGACCCTCTTTAACGGAGGTACCGTACATGTCCTTGATTCATCCAATATTCCGGGGGGGGGATCGGTAGCGGCGGTGTTTAGATACTAGTGCCATGTAATATCTGTAGTTTTGAATGAATTCTATCTGCTGGTATGCCACGGAACCGATCCACAGGTTATACAGGAATCATGACTCCGGTTATTATGCGTGGACCGGGATCGGAAATACAGAGAGGCCTCGGCGTGATACTGTCCTTGGGGCTTGCGTTCCCACTAATTTTCGTGATATTCATCAGCCCCTCTTTACGGAATTGTCGCCGACACGGAAATAACAAGTCTGGAGAAAATGGATCATGAAACTGAAGGAACTATCCCTTAATGATTTGAACGCCGAATTGTTCATCGAAAAAAAAGTTTCCGAAATCGACTCCATAGTGGGGAAGGGCATAGCCGTAAACGCCCTTTCCGGCGGTGTTGATTCAGCCGTGGTTACCATGCTTGCCCACAAGGCGCTGGGTGATCGCCTGAAATCTTTCTTCATCGACAGCGGGCTTATGCGTAAGGGCGAACCGGAACAAATCCGCCTCTGGTTTGCCGAGCTTGGAATTACCGTTGAAATCATAGATTCCGGAGAGGCATTTTTCGCTGCCCTGAAGGGGAAGACAGACCCCGAGGAAAAAAGGGATGCCATCACGGAAACATTCTACAAGGATGTTTTCGGAAAAATTGTCAAGGATAGTGGTGCGCGTTATCTCCTTCAGGGGACCAACTACACCGATGTGGAGGAAACAGTCGCCGGAATCAAGCGCCAGCATAACATTTTGGAACAACTGGGAATTGATCCTGAAGAGCGCTTCGGCTATAAAATCCTTGAACCCCTCATTGAACTGAGGAAGCCGGCCATACGGATGGTTGGAAAGGCGACGGGGCTTCATCCGAAACTCTATCTCCGCCCCCCCTTTCCAGGGCCGGCACTGGCGGCCAGAGTAATAGGCGAGGTGACGCCAGAGCGGGTTGCCATGGTTCGGGTGGCCACGGAAATACTTGAAAAGCAACTGGCCTCAACCACGGCATTTCAATATCTGGCTATTCTCCATGAAGACCGGGTCACAGGCGTGAGGAACGGCAAGCGAGATTTCGGTTACCAGATAGAGCTGCGCTGCTGGGAAAGCGAAGATGCCATAACCGCGTCTCCAACCAGAATTCCTCACGAAACATTGGAGCATCTGGCCGATGACATAACCTCTCTTGTTCCGGGCGTGGTAAGCGTAACCTACAACATAACAAAAAAGCCGCCCTCTACCATCGAGGCCGTCTGATCCGGGAGGAATTCCCGCGGCTAAAAGTTCCTTTTCTAAAGCGGCTCATTGCGCCATGGCATACACGCAAAAGGACAAAGCATCGGTTGCCTGGCTGTCCGTCGCCTCGAACAGCACCCTTGTTGTGCTTAAGCTGTCAGCGGGCATCTACATCGGCTCAATGGCCGTCATATCCGAGGCGATTCATTCGGGTATGGATCTGCTTGCGTCGCTTATTGCACTTTTTTCAGTCAAAAGGTCGGAAATTCCTCCCGACCGGGTTCATCCCTTCGGCCACGAAAAAATCGAAAATATATCCGGTTCAATAGAGGCCCTTCTCATTCTGGCCGCTTCGGCCTGGATTGTCTACGAGGCGATAAAGAAGCTTGTCAATCCCGAACCGGTTTCAATGATTGGAGTGGGCATCGCTGTCATGGCCTTTTCCGTTGTGGTGAACACACTGGTGTCCCGGAAGCTGTTCAGGATAGGTTACGCAACGGAATCCGTGGCGCTCCAGGGGAACGCATGGCACCTGAGAACCGACGTATATACTTCACTTGGTGTGCTGGCGAGTTTGCTGCTAATAATGGCCGCTGGATGGTTTTTCCCGTCTTCAAACTTATACTGGATCGATCCACTGGTAGCTCTCTGCGTGGCGCTGCTCATCGCGGTGACGGGATGGAAGCTGCTTGTTAAGGCTGTTGGAGATCTTCTCGATGCGAGCCTTCCAGAAGAAGAAGAAAGGGTTATGCGCAGTCTCATTAAATCCAGGTATCCCGATGTTCATGGATACCATCGCTTCCGTTCCCGCCGCGCTGGACGCGTTCGTTTCGTCGAGTTTCACATGAAAGTTGATTCAGTAATGACCGTCGATGATTCCCATGCCCTTGCGGAAATTCTTACAAAAGACATAGAGGATGTGTTTCCAGAGACGAACGTTTTAATTCACGTAGAACCATGCCTTGATGGGTGCAGGGGGGAAGACTGCCCTGAAGGATGTTTTGTTTTCACGGTCGCCACCGGAGAAAGTGCTCCGTGAAAGTCAGGGAGAGCAGTTGCAGGGCTTGATCAAAACCCTCTCTCTTCTTTTTTTCAGGCAAGCGGAGGCTATTCGCTTGTCTAAAGTTCTGGTGAAGGTCTGTCGATAAGAGAAATAGATTCCCAAAACTATCATTCAGGAGAGGACATGAATGCTTCAGGTATGATAATTGCCAGAAAGACGCAACTTTATTATTACAGGAACGTCCCGCTCTACATTAAGACTGATGAAGGGAGCTTTATCCTCTATAAGCCAGAGGGGGTGACCATCAGCGATATGCGAGTTGAAGAAGGAAGGCTGCCGGAGCCTCTTTTTATGAGAGAAAAAGACAAAATAAATGGACTCCAGGAAGCACAGGAGGCTTTTAATCACGACCTCACGGTAAGCGTTAAAGAGAGAAACTCTGAAAAAATAAAACGAACCGTTGTCTCAATTGTTGAGGAAACGCTCTCGGAACCAAGAAGTGGCGGCCTGGAAGGCCTGTCCGATACAGTGGGAATCCTCATAAGCGATTACTCAAGAGAAGCCGACGTTATTAAACATCTCATAAACCTTTCCTGCAGTGACTACAGCACCACGCTTCACTCCATAAATGTAATGGCCCTGTCCATTCGATTCGCCTATTTCGTGCGTCTCCCGAAAGAGGAGACAAAAACACTGGGGTTGGCCGCCCTGCTTCATGACACGGGCAAGAGCGTGATCCGTTCTGAAATTCTTAAGGCGCCACGAAGGCTGACGGATCTGGAATTTCTTGAAATGCAACGGCACACCATTTCCGGACACGACATTTTAAGAACATGCCGTTTTAATGATAATCGAATAGCCCTTTCCGCCCTTGAGCATCACGAAAAACTTGATGGGTCCGGCTATCCTTCGGGGAAAAAAAACATCGACCGGCAGTCCCGGATTATTGCCCTTATAGACTGTTACGAAGCCATTACGAACGACGAAAGGCCTTACCGCAGTTCAATGGACCCCCTACAGGCGCTCTATCTCATGAAGGACGATGTGGAAAAAGGTAAATACGATAGAGATACATTCGAAACCTTCGCATACAGCCTTACCAGAGATGCATGACGTCTAACGCTTTCAGTGATGTTTTTCACACACTTCCCGGCAAGTATCCTCTACCTGTTCAATTCATTTTGCAAGACATGGAACTATCTTTATGGTATTCATGAACGCTAAGGTACACTTGAGCGGCAGCCGAACCTCTGGTTTGAATACGTCGGCAATAATGATTAAATCAGGGCATAGCCGGAAAGGAAGGAACCTATGATCATAAGGTGCTGGGGCGCCAGGGGCTCCATTGCCGTGTCGGGCCGGGAATACCTTAAATATGGCGGGGATACGACCTGCATAGAGATTCGTACAAAAAACGATGAAATTATAATCGTGGATGCCGGTACCGGAATCAGGCGCCTGGGCAACCGGCTCCTCAGGGAAGGCCGCACTTGCTTTCATGTGCTGATCACGCACGCCCACTGGGATCACTTGCTGGGTTTCCCCTTTTTCAAGCCCCTTTACCAAAAAAATGCCCGCATCATCTTCCACGGTCGTCCTCTCCCGGGACATTCCATTGAAGATGTTCTTGCCGACACAATGAAAAACCCTCTCTTTCCCGTGGACTATAAAGTCGTAGCGCCCCATTTTCAGTACGAAGACCTGCACCGGGATGATATCGTAATAGATTCTGTTACAGTGACTTCCCTGCCATTAAGCCACCCCGACCAGGGAATGGGATACATATTCCGGGAAGATGAAAAAAAATTCGTTTTTCTGACGGACAATGAATTAACATACCGTCATCCAGGAAGTCTCGACTACGAGGGATACCTTTCCGCCTGCTCAGGAGCCGATCTGCTGGTCCATGACGCGGAATTCACGTCAGAAGAATATAAACAGACTCATCGATGGGGACATACCGTCTACACCGACGCGTTAAAGTTGGCTATTGAAGCGAATGTCAAGATGCTGGGACTGTTTCATCACAACCAGGACAGGAGCGATGAAGCCCTTGATAGCATGGTTGACGAATGCGGGTCAGTCATAGCGGGGAAGGGTCTCTCCATGAAATGTTGCGCCCTTACCCAGGACTGGGAAATCGTTCTGTAGGGGGCATCAATCCGCGTCCTGTCAGAGAAAGGGAGGAAAGACATGCCACAGAGAGTGAATATGAAATCGGTCCGGATCATGTATTTTGGTCTTGTCCTAATATTATTTTTTTTCGTTGCCGCTACGGCGTATGCCCATCCCCCTTCAAATATTGCAATGTCCTATGACAGGTCCGAAGGCAGTTTAACGGTTACCATAAGCCATACCGTAGGCAACCCGGAAGGGCACTATATCAAGGAAGTGACAATAGCGTCGAATGGGCAGATACTGGAAACATTCTCCTACACAAGTCAGCCGGAACGTTCAACTTTTACCTATTCCTACAGAATCGATGCCGATAGCGGTGATGTGCTGAGTGTTAAAGCCGACTGCAGCCGTTTCGGTTCCGGGAGCGCGTCAATTTCAGTTCCCTGATACAGGGAGAAACCAGGATGTTCCTCCT
>JAQUQY010000056.1 GCA_028715865.1 Syntrophales bacterium | reverse complement strand
ATAGGTGCCGATGACAGCCACAATGCCTCTCGTGGAAAGCCGCTGTGCCGCCAGGGCCGCTGTGCGGGGATCGACTCCGTCATCCTCGGCGATGATCTCTACATTTTGTCCCATCACGCCTCCCGCATTGTTCAGCTCATCGGCCAGCAGCTCGACAATCTGCTTCATGGCCAGGCCTTCGCTGGCCCAGGAACCGGTGAGGGGCGCCATCACGCCTATACGGATCTGCGCGTCCGCCCGTTCAACCAACATGGGAAAAGCCAACAGGACTGCCATAAAACACAAAACCAGACGCTTTTTCATGAGACTTCCTCCTAGGGGATAAAATTGGTTTGCCTTACGTGGCGATGAAAAAAAGCCCTGTAAATTGTAACTCCTACTTCATTGGTATAATTTCATAATTGTCCTGACAGAAGTTGCTGTCGGTCTCAAGGATTATTTTTTTGCTGTACTTATGCTCCAGTTTGTCAATAAGCTTTCTCTTGTCTTCCATGAAAAGCCGGGCTACATCGGGATTGAGAAGAACACATATGGTACGGCTGCTGTCCAGAACAGACTCACGCTCAAGCTCCCTTAGAATTTCATGGTAGATAGTCGTTTTTGATTTTACGATCCCCCTGCCGGCGCATTGCGGGCATGATTCGCACATGATCTTTGAAAGGCTCCTGCGCTGACGCTGCCGGGTCATCTCTATGAGCCCCAGTTCGGATATTTTCTGAATGCTGGTTTTGCTTCTGTCCTTTCGCAGTTCCGCCGTTAGAGCGTTGTATACCAGTTCACGGTTTCCCTCGTTCTCCATGTCTATGAAATCGATTATTATGATTCCCCCGATATTGCGTACACGAAGCTGATGAGCTATCTGTTTTGCCGCCTCGAGGTTTGTTTTAAGTATCGTTGCCTCGAGATTGTGTTTCCCTACGTACCTTCCTGTGTTTACGTCGATGGCACAGAGCGCTTCCGTCTCTTCGATAACGATGAATCCCCCCGATTTAAGCCAGACTTTCTTGTCGAAAAGCTTCTCCACATCAACCTCTATTCCAAAGAAGTCGAAGATTGGGCTTTTCTCATCGTACAATTCAAGGTTACAGGGGGTGGCAGGCATGAACTCACGCAGGAATTCCTGGATCTTTTCATATTCGCTTTTTGAATCGATGATGATGCGATCCATGTCGCTGGTATAAATATCGCGAATGGCCCGAAGCGTAATGCTCAGTTCCTTATGCGCCATGCCGGGTACGCCTACGAGGGACCGCTTTTTCTTGATGTTTTCCCACTGTATGACGAGATGCTCTATATCCTTTTGAATTTCTTCCGCGCTTTGCCCCTCACTCACCGTTCTGGCAATAAACCCGAAATCAGGGCGCCTCGCTTTCTCAATTATAAGGCGTAACCGCTCCCGCTCGGACTCATTGGTGATCTTTCTCGAAATGCCTATCTGGGAAGCGCCAGGCATGGCAACCAGATTCCTGCCGGCAAGGGATATGTGTGTCGTTACCCGGGCTCCTTTCGATCCGAGCGGCTCCTTTGAGGATTGAACGAGGATTTCCTGGCCCTCCCGGAGTATATCTTCGATGGCATGGAATTGATTGCCGCCGTTTATCCTGTTGAAGCCCGCCTCGTCGTCCACACTTTCTACCAGGAAATCAATGGCTGGATCATCAAAGTAAGCGTCAGCGACGTAAAGGAAGGCTGTTCTTTCGAGGCCGATATCCACAAAAGCTGCCTGCATTCCAGGGAGAACCCTGACAACCTTGCCTATGTAAATGTTGCCCGCTATTGAGTGTTCGTCCCAACGCTCCACGTAGAGATTGATAAGCCTTCCCCCTTCAACGATGGCTATTCGAGCCTCATATTCCCTGCAGTTAAAAATCATTTGCTTTGCCATGGCCGACTTATCCGTTCGCCAGAACAGTATGTGTTTTTACTGTCTTTATGCTTCTTGCTGTATTCTCATCCAGGCCCATTACATAGGTAAGAATTTCATAGGGTTTTGCGCTGCCGGAATCTGTAAATAAAAACACTCCTCGCAAGATTTCCCCTTCTTCTACATAGACCAGTGATTCCACGAAAGGTCTAATGTTTCGCTCCCTGCTTTTTCCATCTCTGCTTCGATGAACCATATATCGATCTGAATCAAGAAATTTTTTTACGGCCCCCTGCCTCTCCTCTTTCGTTGTTTTTTCATCATCAGAAAGATGCATTTCATATACAAAGCCTATAACTTTCCTTGAAAGAGACGTGCCGCTGTCGGTGACATCTTCAATGGAAAGAACAGCCATGCCCGATGGAAGGGCGCCGTTAACAGCTTCCATGATATTTCTGCGATTCCATCGCCGCGGTGTGTTAACCCTTATGTCGGCGTACTCAGCGTTGCTTTCAACTCCCAAGGGCGTGGCGGAGGGGAATGATATTTTGGGGTGGGGATGAAAACCCCTGGAATATTCGAACCTCAGGCCACTTCTTGTTATCGCCCTGGTAAGTGCCGATGCCGTGTCCAGGTGTGACAGAAACCGGGCCTTGTCGATTTTGCTGTAGCGCATTCGAAAATGCCGAAGTTTCCATTCTCCCTTGGCTGGTTCTTCCCCTTCATTATTCTCCGTCAAAGTTGAATTGGCTGGTGAAGCGGTGCGAAGTTCAATGGTATCCGAGCAGGCCCCGCAGCTGGAGCACCTTTCCGTACGGCAATCTTCGGTTAAGATTTCTTCTCGAGCCTTTTCCTTTTCCCGAAGAAGAAACTCCTTTTTTACTCCGGCGTCTATATGGTCCCAGGGCAGGGAAGCTTCGGGGTCACGGCTTTCAAGATAAGGTCCGGGATCGACTCCGGTGTCCTTGAGGGCCTGCTCCCATAGTTCAAAACGGAAACGGTCGCTCCAGCCGTCAAAACGGGCGCCCAGTTCGTAGGCGCGTTCCATGACATCAGCTATTCTGAGGTCTCCACGTGATATGAGGCCTTCGAGAAAGCTCATCCGTCGATCATGCCATTTGAACCTGAGATTGCCTCGTCTAAGGATGTCCTTGAAATAGCGCTGCCTTTCTTCTGTTTCATCGGGGCTGATCTGCCTCTCCCACTGAAAGGGCGTGTGAGGCTTTGGAACGAAAGTTGAAAAGCCAGCCGTTACCTGCCGGCTTCCGCCACCGGCCCGGAGAACCTTGTAGATCAGCTCCACGATTCCTTCCAGGTCTTCCTGGCTCTCCGTTGGCAGCCCTATCATGAAGTATAGCTTAATTGATCCCCATCCCGCCGCAAAGACGCTTTGTACTGTTCTAAGCAGGTCTTCTTCCCGGTTCCCCTTGTTGATTACGTCTCTAAGCCGCTGGGTACCTGCTTCAGGAGCAAGAGTGAAGCTCGTTTTGCGAACCCGCTTTATCTGCTCTATCAGGGATTCCGTCAAGGTTTCCGCCCTGAGAGAAGGGAGGGCCAGCGCGATGTTATTGTCGGCGTTCCGGTCCATTAATTCCTCGATCAGGGGGCCGATACAGGAATGATCTCCAGAGCTGAGGGAGAGCAGCGAAATCTCGTCATATCCCGTTGCCGCCAGAATTTTCTGGATTCGCTCGATGATAAGGTCCGGACTTCTCTCCCTGGTGGGTCTGCACACCATGCCGGCCTGGCAGAAGCGGCATCCCCGGGTGCAGCCGCGGGCGATTTCAAGGGTGATTCTGTCGTGGATGGTCTTGATCAGTGGGACTACTGGACGTTCGGGAAGGAAGGATCCGTCAAGGTCTGCTATGACCCGCTTACGAAAGGAGCGATTCTTTCCGTGAAATGAGGGAACATAAAGGCCATCCAGTCCCGCCAGGCGTTCCAGCAGGGCTCTTCGCGAAAGTCCCCTTGTTTTTCCCCTCTCCACCTCCTCAGCAATTTCCACCACCATTTCTTCGCCTTCACCCAATGCGAAAGCATCAAAAAAGGGAATCATGGGTTCGGGATTAAACACGCCCGGTCCTCCAGCGATAACCAGAGGATGCTCCTCCCGGCGTTTAACCGCCCTAAGAGGAATTCTTCCCAGATCAAGCATGTGAAAAACGTTGGTGCAGGAAAGTTCATACTGGAGCGAGAAACCTACAATGTCAAAACGGTACAGGGGGGTTCCAGATTCGAGAGACGAAAGTGCCAGGCCACGGGAAACCATTAAAGATGCCATATCTGGCCATGGGGCATATACGCGTTCCGCCCTCCATGAGGTCCGCAGGTTGAGGATGCCGTAGAGAATATGCAGACCCTGGTGGGACATTCCCACTTCGTAAACATCAGGAAATGCAAGGGCGAAGGAGAGGGAACTTTTCCCCCGGTTCTTTTGAATTACGTTGGTTTCTCCCCCGGTGTAGCGGGCAGGTTTCTGCACGAGGGGAAGAATGGTTTCGATTTCATTTTCACTCATGGGACCCCGTTTTCAACTGATCAACCATTTCACGAGCGATTCGGGCGGCCTCACGAAGGGCTTCCAGATCGGTGTCGTTCAAGGAAATTTCACAGACTTTTTCTATGCCCCCGGCTCCCAATATAACGGGAACACCGATGTGGATGTTCTCAATGCCATACTGGCCCTCCAGCATAGCTGACGCCGACATCATTCTTTTGCTGTCCCGCAGAATGGCTTCAACCATCTCTACTGTAGATGCCGAAGGAGCATGCCAGGCGCTTCCGCTTTTCAGGAGTTCTACAATTGAGGCCCCCCCCCGCTTTGTTTTCTCAATAATGTCAGCATATTTGTCCGGTGAAAGAAAATTGCTGACGGGAATTCCTTTAACCTTCGTGTACCTTTCCACGGGTATCATAGCTTCTCCGTGGCTTCCCAGGACCAGCGCTTCTATATCCCTTGGGGACACCCCCAGTTCGAGGGAAAGGAAATACTTGAAGCGGGCCTCGTCAAGGACGCCACCCATACCGAAGACCCTCTCCGGTGGAAACCCTGAAAGTTTCCAGGCAAGATGTGCCATTACGTCAAGGGGATTGGTGACTACAATAACGATAGCCCCGGAGGCGAAACGAATGACCCGTTCCATTACGGAAGTTATAACAGCCCCGTTTTTTTTCACCAGGTCTTCCCTGGTCATGCCCGGTGTTCGCGGAAGCCCGGCCGTAATGATCACTATGGAGGAACCCCTTATTTCCGAAAAGTCACTTGTTCCGGTAACCAGGGCGTCAAAGCCCTCAATGGGAGCGGCCTGTGACATGTCCAGGGCTTTACCTTGAGCAATCCCCTCGACGATATCGACGAGAACCACATCGGCCATGTTATTTTCAATAATACGCTGGATTACCATGGTTCCCACAAAACCGGCTCCAATAACGGCTATCTTATTTTTCATAATGCCATCCTTTTCAGGGTATTCAGAGTGAAACTGAACGATAGCGGTGAGGCCGCTTTCGAATGTCGGCCAGTTTTGAAAGGACAAAACGGGCAGGAAAGTCGGGCCGCTCAAGATAGGGAAGAGAATCGCTCTTGAAATCCTCCAACAACTCGGCGAAGACTTTTTCCTGATTCTCGTTTTTGACGAAGGTCCTTTCTTTTTTCACAGTGAAGGATATTTCAGGGCCCAATACTTTTTTCACAAGCTCGTAATCGTCCCTGGTTTCGAAATATTCCGCCTCCACCCCCACCGGGAGAAGCAGTTAAACCTCAACCTTCGTGGTGCCCGCGGCGATACGCCTGGATTTGTCGAGGACCTTGAGCATCAGTCCGTTGGCAAGCCTGATTTCTTCGGCGACGCGCATAAGTCATGTCCGTATTCAGATAGTATGCCCTGTTTCTTTCCAAGTTTGATGGCATCGTAAAAAGTCTTTGAAACCATCGAATTAGATGGCTTTGTAAAAAGAGCCGCAGGCAAGGCGGGCAAATCCTGAGGAATGAGGCGCACATACGGTGCGTCGCAGTGACGAAGGATGAAGCCCAACGAAGCATCCGGCCTTTTTACGAAGTCATCAAGTTTGATGGCCTCGTAAAAAGCCTTTGAAACCATCGAATTAGATGGCTTTGTAAAAAGATCCGCAGGCAAGGCGGGCGAATCCTGAGGAATGAGGCGCACTTATGGTGCGTCGCAGTGACGAAGGATGAAGCCCAACGAAGCATCCGGACTTTATACGAAGCCATCAAGTTTGACTGTGCTGTATATACCACAGGCACGATTATGGGCAAGCCCATAGTTCTTCCTCTTTACATTTCCCTTGTTGACCGTTTATAGACAAAAAAGTTAAGGTGATACGACCCATGAAAAACCCAACTGCCGGCCTTCGCCGGGGGGGCTGC
Organism: Syntrophales bacterium; assembly: GCA_028715865.1. GTDB lineage: Bacteria > Desulfobacterota > Syntrophia > Syntrophales > UBA2210 > MLS-D. The sequence continues at coordinate 2,293 of JAQUQY010000056.1, read as the reverse complement.
CAGGAGGCATACGAGCGTGGAGTCAAGGTAATAGAAGCCGCCAGCCACTACGTGACGGAAGTCATGGATGACGGACCATAATAGCCCAGGACGTTATAAAGGTGAGTCACAAGGATTCAGTTGGAGACATTATGCTGAAGGGTAAGGACGTCGAGCGCGTGGTGCTCGCCATGGCCGTGAGGCTCCACGTGGAAAACCGGATACTCGTCTACGGATCCCGGACTGTTGTATTCCACCGGGCCGGTATCATTGTGCCGGAAGCACCGGCCGTCTCAGGCGATGATGTCTATGAGGCTTCTCTCCGCTTCGTCGGCGACCCTGGCGCTGAGGACGTTGGCTTCGAAGGTGTGCGTGGTAACGATCATTCCCGCCAGTTCAACGGCCATATCAACGTTTGAAAGCTGTTCCTTGCTGCCGGAAAATGGAGGAGTGGTCCCTTCGATGAAGGCCCTGACCCCCGGGGTCCGGGATTCCTGCAGTATGACGCGCTTGCTTTTGAATCCGGCAGTGTTAAAGTTTGCCAGGTTGTTTGCGCTGACGTTCAGCGCCACTGTACAGGCTTTCAAGGCTGAAAGGGCGGTTCCCAGGGCGGAAGACATGAGGGACTCCTCCAGGTTTTTTATTAACTGGTGATTCTTTCGGCAAAAGGGGAACGAACCTTTAGAGAATTTTCAGAGCATATCTTCCCGGCTGAGTTCCACGGCGCGGTCGACTTCTTCTTTCAATGACGCGGGCAGGCCCGGGATGTCCACGCTCAGAAAACCCCTTACGATTGTCGACGTCGCCTCATCTTCGGTAAGCCCACGGGACATGAGGTACAGGATTTCCTCCTGCGCTATCTTTCCTACGGCGGCTTCATGCGACATTTCGACGCCCTCGGCTTTACCAGTCAGTTCGGGGATGGCGTGGATTGTTCCTCCCTTGAGGATCAGTCCCCTGCACTCGAGGTGACCTCTCACGCCGGGAACCTCTCCAATTAGATCTCCCCGGGCTATGATACGGCCGCCGTTGGTTATGGCCCGGGATACGATTTCCGCCCTTGTCTCTTCGGCTTCCAGTGAAATTCTGCCGCCCACATCGAGTTCACCCTCGACGCTTCCCACTAGAAGGCTGTAAAACCGGGCAACGGCGCCCTTGCCCACCAGCGAAGTTTTGGGATACATCTGAAGCGACCTGACTGGCTTCATGCATATATAATTGTTAAGGAACAGGCCGCCCTCCTCCACAATGCCCGCCGAGCGGGGCCTGACGGCTATATTTTCCGCCCAGTGATGGATCATGGTAAAACTAAGCTTGGCGTTCTTTTTGACATAGAACTCCGAAATGCCTACGTGAAGACCCCTCGACACGTGGGAGGCGGAAGCGCATCCCGTTATTATATGCAGCTCGGAATCCTCTTCGGCTATAATGATATTATGAACGTTCTGGCTCAGGCCTTCCGTTTCGAGATACATGCAGGCCTGGGCCGGATAGGTTATCTTGGCGCCGGGAAGGGCTCTTATGAGGTAGCCGTTGTGAAGATTGAGACGGGCCCGGGCTGTGTATTTGTCAGTGTCCGCGGAGACAAGTTTCCAGTAATAGTCATGGAGCCAGTCCATTGTTTCCAGGGCAGTTCTTATGGGAACGATTTCCAGGCCTTCCTGGAGAGAAGCGGAATGTATGGATATTCCGTCCTTCTGGATATAGGATCCGGAACGTTCACCGGGGCGCGTGTCTATGCCCGCTTTCATCATTCGCTGCTTGTCGGCATCGGAGAGCCTGGCAAGGTCATCGAGTGCCTCATGGCGGGGTGATTCTATTGTAAAGCTTTCGATATCTAAATCCGGTCCCAGGGCGGCCGCCTTTTTCTCCGCCGACCTGGCCTTTTCGTCTACATGGCGCATCCGCATCGCACGCACTCCTCATAACCGATCTTTTTTATCTGTTTGAATATTTCAATGGGATTGCTTTTGCAGGCAAGTACGCCATCGTAAAGAACCTGTCCCTGGTCAGCCGTCACGTAATCGAGAATAAAGCCCGTATGGGTGATAATAAGACCCATGCGGGTTCTCGCTTCCTTTATTTCCCTTGCTGTTTTGATGGGCGATGGACGGTGGTCCCTCTGGAGCAATTCGCTTATTGAAGTACCTATAAGGGCAATGTTTTCAAGGTCCACTCCCGATTCCGGCTCATCGAAAAGCACGAGATCGGGTTTCTGGGCCATGAGCTGAAGAAGCTCCGACCGCTTGATTTCGCCGCCGGAAAAACCTACGTTTATGTCACGGTCGAGGAACTCCGTAAAGTTCAGTCTGGC
>JAQUQY010000055.1 GCA_028715865.1 Syntrophales bacterium | reverse complement strand
GAAAAAAAATGACGCAGCCCCGGAAAATTGTCCGGAGCTTAAACAAGTTCTTGAAGCACAATACGCCTTATTTTCAAGATACGGATACGAGGAGGACCTGTCCTCATACAGCGCCTCATACTGTCTTTCATCGTCGGTTCTTGGAGCATTCCGGCTTCCCCGTGGAGGAAAGCAAGCTATTATCAGTGCCATGAGAGAAAAAATCTCCAGTGGAACCGGAGAGATCATTACCTGCGACAGCATAGAAAGCCTGCGGCCGGATGAGGGGCTTGTTAATGTTGATGTCAGCACGCAGGGAACGTTATCCACCCTGTCCGGGCGGAAAGTTATCGTCGGCACCAGGTGCCCAGGATTGACAACAATGTCCGGTCTCGAAAAAAAACGGTACAGTTTTTTAAGTGGGCTCGCGAAGCGGAAAAACGTTCTTCACCCCTTCACGATCCATCTTGGGGTAGACAGCCGCTCACTGCCCGAAAGCATGGGCGATCAGCTCATTGTCCTTATGGAAGAAGCAGCAGAGAGATCAACGCCGATTCGTCCCTTCATGTATGTCAACAGGCATGTATCGGAATCGAATAATTCTTCTCCTGCAGGCAAAAACGCCATTTCTCTTACGGTTATGATTTCCGAGTCTCCGGTTTCCCTGGAATATGAAACACTGTCCGCCCTGGCTTCCTCAATGCTCGAACTGCTTGACAGTTGCTTCCCCTTTCTCATGGAAGGCCTTGAGAGCATTGATATTGAAAAATCTATTCACGAGTCCCGGATGCATGCCGAAAGATCCTTTTTCGGTTTTACAGCGAAATCGCGCTGTCTCCTTGGGCTGCCTCTTCATGACGGAACAACATCTTTGGGCAACATATATATGGCAGGCGGTGAACTTGCGCCCTTGCTTGGTTTCGATGGTGATGTTCTATCGGGTATAAACGCAGCACGAACAGCTCTGGGAGGTAGAAGCCATGTTTACTATCCCAACCTTGGGTAACTGCGTAATTCCTACGCCCATAAAAACCGGGCTTTTTGTAGATGACACCCGGAGCCTCCTTTTCGACCGCTATATCCCGGGCGTCTCGGGCCTTAAGGAAACAGAAGATCCGGTGACCATGGAAATAGCAGGTCCCAGGGAAAATATATATTTTGATCCTTCAAAGGTGCGCGCCGCGATAGTAACCTGTGGCGGACTGAGCCCTGGAATTAACGACGTAATCCGCTCCATGGTGATGGAGCTTTACTACAGATACGGAGTGCTCAACATCAGCGGCATCCGCTACGGCCTTCAGGGACTCATACCATCCTATGGGCACCCTATCCTGGATCTTACTCCGGACATTGTAAAGGACATCCATCGCACCGGCGGCAGCATCTTGTCATCTTCACGGGGCGATCAAGACGTGGACAAGATAGTGCAAAGCTTATACAGAATGAATATCAACATTCTGTTCTGCATAGGCGGTGACGGGACCATGCGGGCTGCCGAAAAGATCGCCGGGGAAACCAGGAAAAGAGATGTGAGTATAAGCGTGATAGGCATTCCCAAGACCATAGACAACGACCTGAGCACCCTTGACCAGACATTCGGCTTTGATACGGCAATCTCCGAAGCCGTCAAGGTAATACAGTGCGCGCACGTGGAGTCCAAGGGAGCCCCAAACGGAATAGGCCTGATTAAAATCATGGGGCGTTCTTCGGGGCACATCGCGGTCAGCGCCACCCTGGCGAATAATGATGTCAATTTCGTTCTTATTCCCGAGGTTCCCTTTTCCCTTCAAGGTGATAAGGGATTCTTGAAAGCCCTGGAAGTACGTCTCAGGAGAAGCGCCCATGCCGTGATTCTCGTGGCTGAAGGAGCCGGCCAGAATTTCAATCCTTCCAGGGAAGCTCTAGGTACGGATCCATCGGGAAACGTGAGGCTTTTCGACATAGGAATCTTCCTTAAGAATGAAATCGAAGTCTACTTCAAGGCCCGCAACATTGAACTGAATCTGAAGTATATAGATCCCAGCTACATCATCAGGAGTGTTCCCGCGGCGGCCGGCGACAGCATCTACTGCATGCTTCTCGGCCAGTATGCCGTTCACGCCGGCATGTCGGGAAAAACAGCGATGGTGGTGGGCCGCTATGACAATCAATACGTTCACCTCCCCCTGTCGGCAGTGACATCGCGGCGTAACGTAGACAGGGAGGGGCCATTATGGAGAGCGGCACTTGCCGCTACGGGGCAGCCCCCTTCCATGCTTTCAGAATGAAAGGGCACACGGCGGATCATTCTTAGAATGTTAGACCATATATTGCGGATATTTACGCTATTCGCGGCTATAAGTTAATGTAAAGTTGGTATTTTATGGGACGCCTCGAAAAATAGCTTGCAAAAGAAGCTCGAATACTTTAGAAAGCAACCCACAAACCATTCGGGTAAGTTTTTATAACGGCAAGAGGAGAAGGATCATGTCACGAATCTGTGATATATGCGGCAAGAAGCCCTCAGTGGGCAACAATGTGAGTCACGCCAACAACAAAACGAAAAGGATGTGGTATCCGAACATTCAGAAAATCCGCGTTATAGACGGCAAAACCGGCGCCTCCAAACGTACGAAGGTTTGTACACAGTGCATCCGTTCGGGATATGTGAAAAAAGCGACACAGTGACACTTCGGTTGGAAGTGATGAAGGACGGCGGGCCCTGGGTCCGCCGTCCTTTTTGCTTTATCTGACAAAAAATGCCGCGAGTCGGCATCGTTTGACTCCCCGCGTAAAGCTCGTCCCGCCCTGGCGCCGTGTAACATGCGAAGATCCGCAAGTAATGACCGAGAATGTTAAGTTGCGAATGAGGACTAAGAATGATTCCTTGCGTCAGTTAAAGAGTTACAAGTTGCTAACCTCCTGAAGTAACGTTCATTCTAATTGATTTCAGATCACCCATCCGTATCTGGAAGGTTCCCCACCTTGTTCTGCCGAAAACCCGCAAATCCGGATTCAACTTGAGCTCAACAAATCCCTGTTCCTGTTTCATGGCAATGCTGGCTGTCAGAACTTCGTTCTTCATTAGAAAAAACACGCTTTCGATGTTTTCAAAGGGAACAATGTAAAATCCCTTTCCGTGTCTGCCCTCAAAAAAGGTTTTTCCCTCGATGCTGACGTTGTAACATTCCGTCGCCGTGTCCATCTGGTCAAGAAAGACGGCGGAGAACTCTTTAGCTGGCATGGGAATATCTTCCGCAACAATGTTTGCGGTAGACATTCCCATGCCAAGCAGAAAAGGAAGGGATAGCGTTAAAAGCACGATGAACCGCGATTTTTTCATTTTGGTCACCTACTGTTTGCCTCACAAATTTCAAAGCAGATTTCTTCTCGAAGCGCATCGAGTATGGCGTCGGCCTCTTCCACAAAGTCCGGCACAATACGGATCCTTACCATGGTCGGGTTATCATCCATTGTTGTGGTGTTGGCGATCCCCTCATGGCCCTCGAAAATGTACCGCAAAAGAGCGATATCTTTTGTATCCAGCCTCAGCAGTCGATCCGCGTAATCAGTAAATTTCACCTTTATGCCTCTATTTTTTCAATCTCAGAGGGAGGGAATAGCATCCGTCCGGCCAAATATCAAGCGCCAAGTTTCCTTTCATCCTTGACACTGCAACCTGCCTCGTCTATAGTCCCCCTCCACAAGCCACGTGGGCCGTATTTCTCCAGTGCCGCTTGTCAAGGCCTGTCATCCTGTAATCATAACAAGGCAGTCCCACCGGGCGTCGAACCAGGAAATTATATGAAACAAGGGGCAGAATGGCATCTGTTAGAGGGTAATCCTGACGCTGAAAGCATTCTCAGGGCTGAACTGGGTATAAGTCCACTCCTTTCACAGATTCTGTCAAAACGTAACATTAATACTCCGGTAGAGGCGAAGCGGTTTTTTTTCCCATCCCTCAAAGACCTTCACAACCCCTTCCTTCTCAAGGACATGAGAAAGGCCGTTGACCGGGTTGCCGATGCTGTCCTTAAAAATGAATCAATAGTGATTTTCGGTGATTACGATGTAGATGGCATCACAGCCACGGCTGTCATGGTCGCCTTTCTCAGGGATATGGGAGCCAGGGTTTCATGCTACATTCCCGACAGAATAGAAGAGGGATACGGTCTTAACAGGGACGCCATCGACATGATCCGGCAACGAGGCACGTCGCTTATAATCACCGTCGACTGCGGCATTTCGAATCATGACGAAATAGATCATGCCTCACGCCTGGGAATGGACACTATCATTCTCGACCACCATGAGATCCCTGACCGGCTTCCCAGCGCGATTTCGGTAATCAATCAGAATCGCAGGGACAACGATTTTCCTTTCCGTCACCTGGCAGGCGTGGGAGTCGCCTTTAATTTCTTGATAGCGCTTCGGGGAACCATGAGAGACAGGGGATTCTGGGAGAACAGGCCATATCCGAACCTGAAAAGCTATCTCGACCTTGTGGCCCTGGGAACCATTGGAGATTTAGTTCCCCTCACCGATGAAAACAGGATATTCGCTAAAATAGGTCTGTCCGTGATGGAGGAAGGTAACAGGCCGGGAATTAGAGCCCTTAAGACAGTCAGCAACATGGAACACACCGATATAGATTCTGAATCCGCCGCCTTCAGGCTTATACCCCGTTTAAACGCGGCGGGACGGGTTGGTGATCCCGATGACGCCCTAAAGCTGCTTATAACCGATGATTATGACGAGGCGTTGTCCATAGCACGTCGTCTGGACCTGCTCAATAGGGAACGCCAGGAAATCGACCGAAAAATATTCGCGGAGCTGATGGAAGAAATAGAGTCGGATCCCGCCCTGTCCGAGAGAAACTGCTTCGTCTTTTCTTCTGACCGCTGGCATCCCGGTGTCATCGGCATCGTAGCCTCCCGTCTTGTGGAGCGATTTTACCGACCCACCCTTCTCATCAGCCTTAAGGACGGAATCGGACGTGGTTCGGGAAGGAGCATATCCGAGTTCAACCTCTACGAAGGACTTGAATCCCGATGCGCTTCACTGCTTCGCGCCTTTGGCGGTCACCGATACGCCGTTGGCATTTCCATAGACCAGGAGTGCATCGAGGAGTTTTCGCGTATTCTTAGCGAAGCGGTCCGGGACGACATCGGTGATGAAAGAATTGTTCCCCCTGTTAATATAGACGCTGACTGCGTTCTCAAGGATATAGACTACGAACTCATGTCATACCTGGAGCTTATGGCGCCCTTCGGCAACATGAACCCGGAACCGATTCTGCGCGCGAGAAACATGCTGGTATCCTCTCATACGGTGGTGGGAAACAATCATCTCCGAATGATCCTTAACGATAATGGAACGGAAAGAGAATGTATCTGGTTTAACAAGGGGTATCTTTTCGGGTCTCTGGAAGAATCCAGGCTGGACGTGGTTTTTACCCCACAGGTCAACCGATGGCGCGGAGGAAACTCGATTCAACTAAAAATACGGGACGCAGCCCCTTCAAAAGACCAGGGTTAGAGCCACCTTTTCCTTCGCTTGTATGATTTGACGTTCTTAAAGGATTTCTGGTCACCGGAGGCTGCAAGCCCAAGATAAAACTCCTTTATGTCCGGGTTTTCCTTCAGGTCCTCGGATTTTCCCTCCATTACGATTTTCCCGTTTTCCATGACATAGCCGTAATGAGCGATCTGGAGCGCCATGTTTGCGTTCTGTTCCACCAGTACAATTGTAGTATGCTGTTCCAGGTTGATCCGTCGGATTATCTGGAATATCTCGCGCACCACCAGAGGAGCCAGGCCAAGCGAAGGTTCATCCAGCAGGAGAAGGCGCGGATGCGCCATGAGGGCTCTCCCCATGACCAGCATCTGAAGTTCGCCCCCGCTGCAGTAGCCCGCAAGCGACTTCTTCCTGCTTGCCAGGACCGGAAAATACTCGTAGATCATCTCCATGTCACGCTTGTAGGGCTTGCCCCAGCGCGTTGCCGTTCCCACCCTGAGGTTTTCCTCAATGGTCAGGTACTTGAAGGGCTGTCGGCCTTCGAGCACTTGTATGATGCCCATGCGGGTAATCATCTCCGTGGAAAGGTTGTGGATGCTCCTGCCACCGAATTCGATTGAACCGTCGGTAACTTGACCGTTTTCCGTTTTAAGCAGGCCGGATATGGCCTTCAGCGTTGTTGTTTTGCCCGCCCCATTGCTTCCAAGGAGCGAAACGATCCGCCCTTCACTCACCGCCAGCGACACGCCCTTGAGAACCTGTATAACGTCGGAGTATACGACGCTTATGTTGTTGATCTGAAGCAGTATGTCATCCTTCATTTCTCTTTATCCCGCTTTTTTCGGCCTCTAATATGAAAAAGGCCATAGCCTGAAGTTTGACTTGACAATTCGCCATATTTCGGCCAGACCCCGGGGCTCAAAAATAATGAAGAGTACGATGGCCAGGCCGAAGGCCAGCTCCCTGAGCGGAGCCAGGGTGAGTTCAATGCCCGACATAAATGGAGCGGTCATGAGGAATTGGGTAAACAACCTCAGGATTTCGTTTAACATGGTAATGAAGGTGGCTCCAAAGATCGCTCCCGGTATGCTGCCCAGCCCTCCTATGATAATCATTGCTATAAACTCCACTGAAAGCGTGAGCGTGAAGGGTTCGGCGGTGATGCTTACCATGTAGTAAGCCCAGAGGGCTCCCGCAAAGCCCGCGTAGAATGAGCTTATAGCGAATGATAGAAGCTTATAAGGAAAGATGGGAATTCCCATCCCCTCGGCGGCCCGATCGTTGTCCCGGATGGCGACAAAGGCTCGCCCGTAGCGGCTTCGCATGATATTGACAGCGATGAAGGCCATGAGAACCAGGGCGATGAAGGTGACGTAGAAGTAGGCAACGTCGCCGTCCAGGTAGAAACCGAATATGGTGGGCGGGGGAAGGACAATTCCGCGCACACCTTTCGTAACGCTTTCCCAGTGGACCAGGACGTGTTCGATAATGAACTGTCCGGCCAGTGTGGCAATGGTCAGGTACAAACCTTTAAGTCGGCCCGAAGGAAGACCGAAACCTATTCCAACAATGGCCGTGATAAATCCCGCCGCAAGAACCGAAACGATAAAGGGGAAATTGTAGTCCGTGGCGAGAATGGCCGCGGCATATGCTCCGACACCGAAAAAAGCTCCATGCCCCAGGGAAAGCTGCCCCGTGAATCCTACCAGAATATTCAGCCCCAGGGCGGCAATTGAGGTAATGGCGATGATGATCAGGAGGTAGAGAGTGTAGGGCCCGCTTATGAAGGGTACCACGGCGAAGAGAAACAGGATGGCCGCCAGGAGGCAAAGGCGACCGAAATCAGTCTCGAATATTGCCAGCTCCTGCTCATATCTTTCCAGATAGTTGCCGCACAGGCTGAACCTGAGATTCCTGATCCGCTTCATTATCATTGGTTATATTGCCTTTCCGCGTTCATCTCCTATACCCGCTCAATTTCAACAAGGCCGAAGAGGCCGTATGGTTTAACAAGCAGTATGAAAATGAGACATGCATAGGGAACCACGTCACGCAGAGACGGTGAAATATATCCGCCCGTAAATGTTTCAAGCAGTCCGATGATCAGCGCCGCGATGATGGCGCCGCCGATGCTGTCCAGACCACCCAGGATAACAACCGGGAATACCTTCAGGCCGATGGCCGACAGGTCATGGACGTTTATGCCGCTGATAATGCCCAGGACAATGCCTCTCATTCCCGCAACGAGCGCCGCGATAGCCCAGGACAGGGCAAAGACCCTGCGCACGTGAACTCCCAGGGACATCGCGGCAGGCTGGTTATCCGCCACGGAGCGCATGTAGATGCCTTGAGAGGAAAATTTGAAGAATAGGCCAAAAATAGACAGGAAAATAAGGCCTATAATGATTGAGGCAACGTAGACCGGCTGAACCGTAAGAGGGCCCAGATCCAGGGCAAGCCAGGCCGGAAGGAAATCGGGGTACACATAGAGATTGCCGCCCCATATGAGAAGCATAATCCCCTTGAACATGGCGGCCAGGCCAACCGTGAGCATAATAACGTAAATCAGGGGTTCTCCTATAAGTGGCCGCAGGAACAGCCTTTCTATCACGAAACCCAGTATGAAGCTCCCCATCAGCGACAGGATAAATGCGACCAATATGGGAAGCTGCGCCCAAGTAACAAGGGTAAGGAAGATGTACGCGCCGAGGGCCAGTATCTCACCGTGAGCGAAGTTCAACACCCTTGAGGCTTTAAAAATCATAACAAACCCCATGGCGGCCAATCCGTAGAGGAATCCCAAGCTGATTCCGTTTATGAGAAGCTGCAGAAAAAATTCCATATCACACGTCCCTCCTGGGACTCAGCCGGGCACATTACCCGGAGATTATTTTAACCGTTGTTTCAATGGTTCCCGTCTGCCCGTCCCGGTAACTTATACGGCCCTTGACGGCAAGTTCAGTGAGATCACCGTACATGGCCTCAATAAGTTTGAGATAGAGGCCATATACGAAACGCCGCCTGACCTTGCCCGTCCTTGTCAATTCGTCGTCGTCGGCGTCAAGAAGCT
>JAQUQY010000054.1 GCA_028715865.1 Syntrophales bacterium | reverse complement strand
CAGGGCGCTGAATCGCTTTACCAAGGAAGACCCCACCTTCAAGACCTACGTCGATGAAGAAACCAATGAGACAATCATCGAGGGCATGGGGGAACTGCACCTGGAGGTATACGTGGAACGAATGCGCCGTGAATACAGTGCCGAAGTAACCACTGGAACGCCCCGGGTCGCTTACCGGGAAACAATCACACAGAAAGCCGAATTTAATTACACGCACAGGAAACAGACAGGCGGTTCCGGACAGTACGGACGGGTTGCGGGATACCTTGAACCCGTTACAGAAGAAGATTTTGAATTCGTCAACGAGGTCACCGGCGGCGCCATTCCTACACAATTCATAGCGGCCTGCGAAAAGGGTTTCCGTGAATGCATGAAGAAGGGTCCTAAAATGGAGTTTCCAGTTACCGGCGTGCGGGTGATCATTAACGATGGCCAATCTCACAGCGTCGACTCATCAGACATGGCTTTCCAGGCCGCGGCCAGGGGGGCCTTCAGGGAGGCTTACCTGAAAGCGCGACCCGTTATTCACGAACCAATCATGAAGGTTGTTGTGGAAACGCCAACCCAATTTCAAGGGTCCGCTATGGGCCTGCTGAACCAGCGACGCGGCATTATCGTGGGCGCCCAGGACGAAGGGGTCATATGCGTGATAGAAGCACTGGTTCCCTTGGCGGACATGTTCGGATTCTCGACGGTCCTGCGGTCGGCCACCCAGGGACAGGCTCAGTTTACCATGGAATTTTTGCAGTATCGACAGGTTCCACAGTCCATTGCAGAAAACCTTGTTGAGGAAGCCGCGAAAAGAAAGAAAGCGTCCATCTAGTGCCGTGTCGCAGGAGAAGATTCACAAGGAATTATCACGAATGTTAAGTTACGAATGAAGACTAAGAATAATTCCTTGCGTCAGTTAAAGAGTGACACGGTACCAGTTTGGCGTAACGATCAATATCGATGCTTTCGACTCAAGTTAATAAGACAGGAGGTTCAACATGATGAGGAACGGACTGGCGAAGAATAATCCCCTGCGCTGCCTGGAACAGCAGGAAGGTGCAATGCTGTTTCCCGGGGGAATGGGCCTGGTTCTTTCTCCGGCAGGCGTGGGGAAGACCGCTTTCGTGGTACAGATAGCCATTCAATCCATGCTCGCAGAAAAAAAGGTCCTCCATATCAGCCTCAGCGATTCAATAGAAAAAATCAGCCTGTGGTACCGTGAACTGTATCAGAAATATGCAGCAGGGCAGGATCTTCAGCAGTCCGAAGTAACATGGCAGGCAATGCTGCCCTGCCGGTTCATCATGACGTTCAAAATCGCCGCTTTCAGCGTTCCAGTGCTTGAGGAAAGGCTCGCCGATCTTGTAAAGCAGGGTATTTTCACTCCCTCTGTGGTCATAATCGATGGCCTGTCCTTAGAATCCAACGAGGAACACCAGCTTTCGGAACTGAAGGCTCTCGCCGTAAGATCGGGAATTTCGATTTGGATTACTGGAAATTCCAGCCCCGACGAAGACCGCGAACCCGAAAGTCTGCCCAGCCGACTTTCAACGGTCTCGAATTATTTCGAAATGATCCTTGAGCTGAATCCGGGAGAAACGGGGATACTTGTCACGGGCCTGAAGGGTGTACCTTACAGTTACGCGAAGACCGGCTTGTATCTTGATCCTTCAACAATGCTTATTCATGAAGTGGAAAAGAGGTGACCTCTTTTTATGGATCCGGCGGCCGTTTCATACTCGCCGCCAAAAGCTGTGTCCCCGTAACCCACGTTGTTAAGCCTCAACCACAGGCGCCAGGACTCAAGGCGTACCGGATGAGGCAAACAATAAATTCTGCCAGCATATTTTCTCAGTTGAGTTTTCTCGATTCGCGGATCAGATCGTAGGCCGCCTTTATGGCGCTGGTTTTTTGGGCTGCGAATTTCATCATTTCCTCGGGAAGCCCCTTTGAAACCAGGGTATCGGGATGATACTGCATTATGAGTCGTCGATAGGCCTTTCTCAGGTCCTCCTCGGAAGCGCCTGTTGAGATACCCAGAACTTTATAGGCATCACCGAGGCCCTGAACTTCGCCAGGTCCGGACTCACTGGACCAGGCTCTGTGCCCCTTTCTCTTTCCGGCATTCATCATCCTGAGAAGACTTTCAAACTCGGCCCTTGGATAACCCACCTGATCACAAACATGATAAAGAATGCGCCTCTCCGACTCATGGAGATTACCGTCGGCCATTGCTGTTGTCAGCAGTATTTCAAGAAACATCCTTACGAGATTCCGCCTGCCTTTGCATTCATTACTGAACTGGTCCAGAATTGGGTCGAGGGGAAAATCGGGCCGTTTGCCCTCATTAAATAGATTCATGGCTGCCTGCTGCTGCTCCCCATTAAGCTGCATATGTTCCATAATTCTTTTTACCGCTACTATTTCTTCCTCGGAGATTCTTCCATCCGCCTTGGCCAGATGTCCCATGACTGAAAAGGTTGTTGTGAAGAATATGGTCTGCATCCTTTCGTTGCCGCCCATCAGACGCAGACTCTCATTTTCCTGAAACGCGTCATATCCGTGCCCCACGGAAGCACCCAGAATAGCCCCGAGGGGACCTCCCACGATAAACCCGAACGTTCCCCCTATGACTTTTCCCCACCAGCCCATAGCGGTTCTCCTTGAAAGTCCGTCAATTACCTGCCTGCAGTATCATAATTCCAATGGAACAATCCACTCACATGACAATTGCGCCTTAAGCTTCGTGATACGCCCATCTTCTTTTTCATGGCTGAGAGCTTAACCCTGATGAACTCGTAAAAAGTCTAAAAATGCCCCATTTGGGACGGCTTCTCCACCCGCGGCCCCGGCATGAAAATAGATTAAGGAAGGCCGCCTGTCAAGGCGGTGCCGCCTGAAGCAAAGCAAACTCTGGCCGCGACAGGTGCCGGCTACGGCAATGAAGCAATTTACAGCTTTTAAGAAAGGACTTTTTATGCGATAGAAAATTCTCGGCAGACTTCTGCAAGGGGGAGTCGAAAAGGGAATGAAGGTCTTTAAAGGCATTTCACAACAGAAGGCCCTATTGTCTGTATTTATAATGGCCGCCTTCTTAATGCATGTTCCCGGCGCATGGGCCGACATTTACCTGTACAAGGACGAGAACGGCGTATATCATTTTACGGATCAGCCCCTGACTCCGGAGTACAGCCTTTTTATCAGGCAGTGGCGAACCCCTCCACCGGCTTCTAAAAATTCCTCCACATCTTATGATGCTTACATTGATGAAGCCTCCCGTCGCTTCAACATAGACCCCCATCTTCTAAAAGCGGTGGTCAAGGTAGAATCAAATTTTGATCCCCGCGCCGTTTCAAAAAAAGGAGCCGCCGGCCTGATGCAGGTAATGCCGGAAAACTTTCGCTACCTGGGAATACGCGATCCCTTCAGCCCACAGGAAAATATCCTGGGCGGGGCTCGCTATCTAAGGGAAATGCTCAACCGCTACGGAGAACTTTCCCTAGCCCTGGCAGCATATAACGCCGGCCCGGGAGCGGTGGATCGATACGGGAGCATTCCCCCCTTCAGAGAAACCCAGGCGTACGTAAGAGAGGTGCTTCGGCATTACAACACACTGAAAAACCGGTAGCCGCTATAACACAGAATACAAAATCGTCAATCCAATACGGTTTCCGGAAAAGAGCAGCCCTTATCCCCTGGCAGTTCCGGCGACACTCCGAGGCGGCGACTGAGATTTTCCAGGTAGCGGCGTCATCATCAGGCACGCAAGTTTCAATCACGTTCAAATGTAATACCGTATTTTTCTAGTTTTCGCTCAAAGGTGGGCCTGGCGATGCCGAGAACCTGACAGATCTCGCCCTTGTTAAGGTTAGTTTCTCGAACCACTCTTTTTATATGGCGCTCTTCGACCTCGTCGAGAGTGAGAAAACGGCCATCCTCGTCCCTGCCTTCATCCGCCGGCTTAAGGGACTTGGTTTCGGCTTTGTCTTTTAACAGTTCCGGAAAATCATTTTTTCCGAGAATCTGTCCCTGGGAAACCACGGCGGCCCTGATGAGAAGATTTTCCAGTTCCCTGATGTTTCCAGGCCAGTCGTAGTTGAGAAACATATCCATAACTTCTTCGGAAACTCCCCCGATCCTCTTGTGAAGTTCAATGTTGTTCTTTGTAAGCAGATGGTCGATCAGGGGCGCCATGTCTTCCGGACGTTCACGAAGAGGTGGTATGGTTATGGAGACAATGTTCAGACGGTAGAAAAGATCGTCCCTGAAGGAGCCCTGTTTCACCAGAGAATGCAAATCCTTGTTAGTGGCCGCGATTACCCTTGCGTTAACGGAAACTTTGTCCTTTCCCCCCACGCGTTCAACCTCCCGTTCCTGGAGAACCCTGAGAAGTTTTGCCTGAAGATTAAGTGACATTTCGCTGATTTCGTCCAGGAAAACAGTCCCATGCCTTGCCAGTTCAAATTTTCCCTGTTTTCGGGCGATAGCCCCGGTGAAAGACCCCTTTTCGTGGCCGAAGAGTTCAGATTCAAGAAGTGTTTCTACGATAGCCGAACAGTTGACGGCAATATAGGGTTCATTCAGAGATGTATTGTTGTGGATAACCTTTGCGATAAGCTCCTTCCCGGTTCCGCTTTCACCTTGAATCAAAACGGTTGCTCTGCTCTGGGAAACCACGCCGATTGTCTTGAATATTTCACGCATTCGGGGACCTGACCCTATTATGTCCCCTGTTTTAAAGCTACGCGACGGCTCCATCAGGAATCCGTCTATCTTCTTTTCCATTTCAACTGTTTTCAGGGCCTTTCTGACAGCTATATCAAGTTCATCCACATTGATAGGTTTGTGTATATAATCGAAAGCCCCCAGCTTCATGGCCGTGATGGTAGTCTCCATATCATGATAGGCCGTAATCATGATTACCTTGACATTCTCGTCCTCTTCCTGAAGGTCTTCGAGAACAGAAAAACCATCCACGTCGGGAAGCCGCAAATCGAGGATAACCACATCGGCAGATTCCTCGACAAAAAGGTTTAAACCATCCGTTCCCGTCATGGCAGTGCGCACCCGGTAGCCCTCTTCGCTCAGGTAAAGATCGAGAGATTCACAGATGGAGCTGTCGTCATCAATGACAAGAATGCTAGCCATTCAATCAACCTTCTCTTTCACCGGCATTAATGCCGGCCCTGGAAATCCTTGATTTTGAAGCGGGAATGGCCATTAAAACCCTTGTTCCCTCACCAACGGCGCTGAAAATTTCAATTCGCCCCTGATGTACGTCCATAATTTTTTTCGCCTGCGCCAGGCCAAGACCCGTACCATATTTTTTCCGGCTGAAAAAAGGATTAAACAGGGACGACATAAACTCCTCTTCAATCCCGCAACCATTGTCCCTTATTTCCAGAAGTACAAATTCCGGATCATCATTGGATTGCTTAGCCAGAATATCCAGCCGGCCTCCCTCATCCATTGAATCCACGGCATTTAGGATAATATTAAGGATAGCCTGGGTTATCATGCCCTGATCAACGTCGACAGGCGGAAGATTTTCCTCATATTTTTTCATGACTATTATTCTTTTTTCAGTCAACTCTTTCTCCAGCATTGCAAGAGAGTGTTCAAGAATTGTTTCCAGTTCGGATATTTCCTTTTCCGGTTCGGCGGGCTTGGCGTAGAGGAGCACGTCCCTCACCAGTTGTGAAAGGTGCTCGACCTCACGCTGGGCGATTTGAAACCGCTTCAGGTCATTCCCGGTGGGTCCCATCCTTCGTTCCAGAACCTGAAGGCTCATCTTTATGGAGGAAAGCGCGTTTCTAAGTTCATGTGCGATGCCCGCCGAGAGATGACCCAGGGCGGCAAGCTTTTCATTGTCAAATATGGTCTTCTGCAACTGCCTGATTTCAGTGATATCCTGTTGCACCAACAGAACGCGGTCTGTTCCGGGAATGGAACGGGGCGTCAGGAGAAGCAGCCTGCGCGAGCCCTTGCGGTCGGTAACCTCCATTTGGAATGGCCTTGAATAGCCTTTCTTCATGTCTTCCCACTTATTGAAAACAAGTTCTCTGTTTTCCGGACTGACGAAGTCAACAAAGTGGGTTCCCTGTATCTTTTTTTTGCCTTCCACGTTTTCCTTGCTGATGTATTTAATTATACCGTCCGCGTTGATATCTAGTATTTTCTCCGGGAGACTGTCGATAATGAACTGCAGATAGGAGTACAGGCCTTCGATTTCCTCCCTTAGTATTATATTTGCCTCCAGTTCATTTTGAATCGTCTCGGCGTATTCTTTCAGGTTCAGTTCCAGTTCCTTCTCCAGGGTAATGTCCTGAAGAGTCTCAATAGCGGCGATAAGGTTGCCCTCACCGTCGTATATCGGCGCCGCCAGGAAATACAGATATCGGTTTTTCCCGTTGAGATTTTCAAAATGATCATATGCTTCGTATGCGTCCTTTACGGTTCCCGATTTTTGTATCTGCTTTTTACCATAATAGGAATCGAGTTTTTCCAGGTTCCCGTCTACGATAATATCAGCCATAAGGGGGCGTTTTTCTTTATAAAACTGAAGTGAGTGCCTGTCAGTGCCGACCATGTCCCGGGACTCGCTGCCGGTGAGTTCGGCCAGGGCCTTGTTCCAGAACATGATACGGTGATCGTTTCCGATTACCAGGGTCGGAACGGGGGAACCTTCGATAATTCCCTCCACGGTCTTTGTCTGCCTTACGAGCTTGCTCTGCCAGTCTTCCCGCTCCTTTAGCCTTTTCAGAGTATCTTCCAGTTTCATCTGACGCCTGGCCACATATCCCACGGAAGCTCCCGAAATAACCAGCAGCGTGATTAAACCCATGGCGCCCATGAAGATGTTGAGAAACACCTTCCTCATTAGCTCCACAACAATGCTGTAAGGAGTCACCAGGGCAATGGTCCATTGGTTGCCATAAATAGTTACCGGAGCAATTGCGATTATCGTGCGATTGAGGTCTCCCCTTCCGTCAAGAATGATAAAATCCTCGTAGCCGGGCGTTCCGGACGAAAAGAATTCGCGCCATCGCCCGACTTCTGAGGATTCACCGGAAAGAATTTCGAGATTATTTCCAATAACCTTGGAATCTGAATGAACCATGACCAGGCCGTCATTCGAAAAGAGCCAGTTATCAACAGACCCTCCTTTTTTAAGGGGGCCCGCGTACCTGTCAATGACGGCATCAAGGGACAGAACAGCCAGGATGGCTCCGGCATGATCTGCGGACGAATTGTAGTGCTCCACACGAAGAATTACAGCCGATTCGAAGTCATTGACAGCTTCTTCCGTTTTCGGCAGGCGAATCAGGTGACTCAATGACACGCCTTGAATGCTTTCCTTCGGCCATATATCGCCTGTCAATTCATATGAGATATAGTTTGCTATTTCAGGATTTTCAGGCCATATGGCGACGATCTCGTCCTCGTTGTCAGTGATTGCAACGAAGCGCACCTTGCCCTTCATTGTCTCATGGAGGACTTGCAAACTCTCCGATGCTGAAAGTGAATCAACGCGATCGGCCATATCGAACCGCGAAAACACGCCAAGGCTTTCCCCCACCCCGGCTATAGTGTCCTCGATGCCGGCCGCGGCTGTGCTGGCAATGGCCGCGTGACGCTCTCCAAACTGCCGCACACGGTCCTGCTCCCGGGCTTCTTTTATGCTGTAGGCCAATATAAGGATCAGCAAGATGAGAGACAGGGTGGCTATGCCTATGGATACCTGAGTATCGAAGGGCTTGAATCTTGAACGGAATTTCTGTTTTTTCATGACCTGATAATCACCTGAACAACAGAGCCCTCGTCAATTATACTCGTCGTCCTCATCGTCATAATTGCGCTTGTCTTTTAACCCGATAATAACATAGACCCCTATAGCCGAGGCCAGAGAGATAATGAGAGAAACCAGCCCGCTTTCAAATTTAATGACCCAGTCACAGATGAGCCATGCCACCAGATAGGTAGCCAGGGACAGGATTTCCTGCATAGTTAAACCTTTCTGTTACATTGCCGCCTTGCTTAATTACCGACTTTTCTATAAAAACAGAAGAAACTCTCGATCGTCCTGATCCGGCGCCAGTGGCGGCATATGTCGCTGGTAAACACCTGATGTCTTTAGCTGTTGCTTCTTAATACAGGGGCGTAATGTAATTATCAAACAAATTTTGAATAAAAACAGCCTGGCGCCTGTAATTACTGAAAGTGCTTTACTGTACTTGAATACAATGTCAGTATGGAAGAGTTGTCCCCTTAGACTGCTTTTGCTTTATTCAGGGTTTGAGAAAACATTTTTTACTTTTTGTTAAATCCTCATGCTCCATTTTTAATAAATGTTAAATCAGGAAGTCGGCATCAGCCCCGTAACGCCAATTTTCATCCATGAATAACTGTTTAATTATATATGATTTATTTACATACCGATTGCATACGCAAACACATGGCACGCACTTTGCTCTATCACGCATCAGATAGCGCACTACGAATCATGGACGTTCCATGAAATCCGACGATTCATGATCGCTATAAAACTACAGTCAGGGTAATCGAAAGGAGAAACCGGAATGAAACTTACATCACAGAAATTGCTCT
>JAQUQY010000053.1 GCA_028715865.1 Syntrophales bacterium | reverse complement strand
ATCGTTCTCCGGTTATTAGGCCCCCTAAACGCTCTTTCTCCAGGGGAAGGCTTCCCTCACGAGTATTTATAAATACCTTCCCTGTTTCAAAAAGCTTGAGGGTGTTGTTTCCCAGGTTGAGGTTTTTTTTCGCGCACAGCAGAAGACCATAAACCAGGGTAGTGCGCATTACCGATCCGTCTTCCGTCAGGGGATTAGCGATTTTTACGAAGCGCCAGGATTCGTTGTTTTCGGGATAGCCGAGAAGGCGGCTGGAGTCGGGAGAGGTGAAGCTGTAGTGAATAACCTCGGAATATCCCATGCCCGTAAAGGCGTTTTTAATGAGATTGTCGATTGACTCGCGTTCCCTGTCGGCGCGGGACAGGGGCGCAAGGTGAGGAATTGTGGAAGGAATGTTATCGTAACCGTTGACGCGGGCTACCTCCTCAATGAGGTCTATCTCACGGGTGAGATCACCCCTGAAGGTTGGCGGCGTCACGCTGAAATCATCCATCCCCGCGCGTTCCACTTTCATTTCCAGAGAGAGGAGAATGGATTCCATTCCGGAGGGTTCTATTGAATGGCCCAGCACCTGGCGGACCCGAGCGGTTCTCAGAGTAATAACCGGTGGCGGAACTATGGTTCTCGGGTATTCATCTATAAGGCCAGGAGCCACGGTCCCGCCGGAAAGATCGGATATCAGTTGTGCCGCCCTGTCGAGTGCCTTGACCACCCCCTCTGGATCCACGCCGCGCTCGAAGCGGAATGCGGCGTCGGTGCTCATTCCCAGCAAACGGGCCGTCTTTCGGATTGACACGGGATCAAAGTAAGCGCTTTCAAGTAGTATCGTATCAGTTCCGTCCTGGACTTCCGAATTGAGGCCGCCCATGATGCCCGCGATGGCAACCGGTTTTACGCCGTCGCAGATCATGAGGGTATCACCCTTCAATGCTCTCGTCTTCTCGTCAAGCGAAACAAATGATTCATTTTCCTCGGCTCCACGGACGACGATCCGGCCTTCTTCAAGAAAGGCGTAATCGAAAGCATGCAGGGGCTGTCCTGTTTCCATCATCACGAAATTCGTGGCATCGACGATATTATTGATTGAACGGAGCCCCACCGCTTCCAGCCGAGTCCTGACCCAGGCCGGCGAGGGACCGACTGTTACGTTCCTTATAAGCCGTGCCGTGTATCGTGGACAGAGATGGGGACTATGAATTTCCACGGAAGCCTCTGCCTCTATGGGGTCGCCCGATTCCCGGCAGGTGCTGTCGGGATAGCGGAGTTCGGACCCCGTAAGCGCCGCCACTTCCCTGGCAATTCCGATAATGCTCAGGCAGTCTGGACGGTTGGGCGTCACGGCGATGTCAAATACCGTGTCCTCAAGACCGAGGGCCCTTCGCAGGTCCTCTCCCGGCGCCAGGCTTTCGTCGAGCATCATGATCCCGCTGCAGTCGTCACCGATGCCCAGCTCTTCCTCGGAGCATAGCATTCCCCGGGAATCCTGGCCGCGTATCTTTGTGTGCTTGACGGTGTAGCCTCCGGGTATCGTCGCTCCCACAGGAGCAAGGGGAGCCAGGAGACCTTCCCTCACGTTCGGCGCTCCACAGACCACCCTAATGGTCCCGCTTCCGCTGTCGACGTCACAGATGACAAGCTTGTCGGCATCGGGATGAGGCATTACGGAAGTTATTCGGGATACGACGACGCCGGTGAAGTCCGGCCCTCCGGGGGTCACTGACTCCACTTCAAGGCCCGCCATTGTAAGAACCTCGGCAAGTTCCTCCGGGGACAGTTTTATGTCAACGTAATCCCGCAGCCATTTCAAACTGACCAGCATAGCAATTCCGACCCTATCAAAATTGATCTAAAAACCGTTTGTCGTTTTCGAAAAACAATCGTATGTCCGTAATGCCGTACTTGAGCATGGCTATGCGTTCCACCCCGAGGCCGAAGGCAAATCCCGTGTATTCTTCGGGGTCATAGCCTACGTTGAGGTACACCGCGGGGTCCACCATTCCGCACCCCAGAATCTCAAGCCATCCGCTCTGGCCGCAGATACGGCATCCTTCCCCGCCGCAGATAACACACTCGATATCGACCTCGGCGCTTGGTTCAGTGAATGGAAAAAAGCTGGGCCGGAATCGCACTTTCCGGTTGTCCCCGAAAATGTCGCGCAGAAAATACCCAAGCACTCCCTTCAGGTCGCCGAAGCTTATGCCCCTGTCAACGAGGAGCCCTTCAACCTGGTGAAACATGGGAGTATGGGAAATATCGGAATCAGGTCGATATACTTTCCCGGGCGACAGTATTCGCACGGGCGGGCGATGCTTTTCCATCGTCCTCACCTGGACGGGCGAAGTGTGGGTACGCAGAACCGTGTCGCCCGCGATATAGAAAGTGTCCTGCATGTCGCGAGCGGGGTGGTCCTTGGGGATATTGAGAGCCTCGAAATTGTAGTAGTCAAGCTCAACCTCGGGGCCTTCCATGACGGAAAATCCAAGGGCGCCGAAAATGGCGCATATCTCCTTCATGGTCTGTGATATGGGGTGGAGCTTGCCGCGGGTGACGGACCTGCCGGGAAGGGTTACATCAATGGCATCCCGAAGAAGGCCTTCGTCGCGAACCTTAGCCTCGCAGAGTTCCAGAGCCGCTTCGATTTCACGGGAAATGCGGTTTTTTATGCGGTTCGACAGGTCGCCCATGGCGGGCCTGTCCTCGGAAGGAATTTCCTTGAGCTTTCGAAGAATCCCCGTCAGAAGCCCCTTGCGGCCGAGATACCTGGTTCGAATGTCGAGGAATTCTTCCTTCTTTTCTGCTCCCTGTATCTCGGAGAGTGCTTCCCTCTCCAGATTTTCAAGAGCCTCTTTCATGCCCGCGCTTCACCCCGGACCGTCCGGACTATCTGCTCGAAGGCCGGCGCGTCATGGACGGCAATATGGGCAAGAACTTTCCTGTCAAGCTCTATGCCTTGTTTGCGCATACCATCAATGAGCCTGCTGTAGGAAATACCGTTCAAGCGGGCGGCGGCGTTAATGCGCGCGATCCATAGCTTTCTGAAATCCCGTTTCCGGACTTTCCGATCGCGGTAGGCGAAGGCCATGGCGCGGTTTACCGACTCCGTGGCGATGCGGTAAAGCCTCCCGCGGGCACCGAAATACCCCTTGGCAAGCTTGAGTATCTTACGGCGCTTTTTCCTTGAAGCCACACTTCTTTTTACTCTTGGCATTTCATGTCTCCGTTTATACAGGTTTAGCGGCTTCATTAACGTTCCTCATTGTCGGGGAACCATTTACAAAGCCGCCGAAAAATAGCCCATTGATAGAGCTTTTACAAGTCCGTAATTACTAGAGATAGGGAATCAGTCTCTTGATCCCGGTCTCGTCCCTTTTGTTCAGGGTTGCCGCTCTTCGCAGGTTTCTTTTGCGTTTCCGTGTTTTCTTCGTAAGAATGTGGCTGGCGAAGGCCCTGCTGCGCTTCACCTTCCCTGTTCCAGTCAAACCGAATCTTTTTGCGGCTCCCCGGTGAGTCTTGATTTTAGGCATTGTGTAACCTCTTCCATGGTGCGCGTGGTAACGCTTTATAAATTAAAAAAGCCCTCTTTGCCTGAATGGCACGGCTCTCCCTCGTATTGCTGACTATCAATCGGAATTAAGGGCGACGAGACGCCTTAGCTCTGTCACGTTTTTTTCGGAGACACGATCATTACCATCCGCCGTCCCTCGAGACGAGGATGCTGATCAACGACACCCAGATCGCTTAAATTCTCCGCGATGCCCTGTAGAAGCTCCCTTCCCAGGGTGGCATAGACAATCTCCCGTCCCCGAAAGAGTACCGTAACCTTAACCTTGTTGTTCTGCTCGAGAAAACGGCGCATGTGCCGAAGCTTAACCTGCAGATCGTGCTCCTCAGTTTTCGGTCTCAGGCGGATTTCCTTGAGCTGTACCGTTGTCTGGCTCTTTTTTGCCTGATGCAGTTTCTTGCTCTGCTGAAACTTGAACTTTCCGTAGTTCATGATCCGGCAGACCGGCGGTGAAGCGTTTGGAGCTACTTCCACGAGGTCATAACCTTCGTCTTCCGCTCTGGCCAGGGCATCAGCCAGTGCCATGATTCCCAGTTGCTCCCCGGTTACCCCCACGACACGGACTTCCGAAGCTGTGATCTCGCTGTTGATCCTCGAATTCTTAACTATATGCCACCTCCTTGGCCCTTGAATGATGTTTCTCTTCCTGTGCCCCCGACATTACTGGTAATTTCGCGACTTTTCGCTGACCAGCAGAATAAAGGAGTCCACACTGAGCGGGTCCAGTGTCTTTCCGTCGCGCTGCCGGGGGGCCAGGGTCCGTGATTCGACCTCCCGGTCGCCGATCACAAGCATATAGGGTATCTTCTGAAGCTGCCCTTCCCGTATCTTGTAACCGAGCTTCTCGTTGCGGAAATCGCCTTCGGCCCTCACTCCGGCTTCTATTAACTCACGCAGAACCTTTTCCCCATAGGGTATGTGCCTGTCCGTCACCGTCACGATGAGAGCCTGAACAGGGGAAAGCCACAGGGGGAAAGCGCCGGCGTAATGTTCTATCAGGACGCCCATGAACCGCTCGATGGCTCCGAGAATTACCCTGTGAAGCATGACGGGCCGGTGTTTTTCACCGTCGGGGCCAACATAACTCAAGTCAAACCTGTCGGGCAAGGTAAAATCGCACTGAATTGTGGCGCACTGCCACTTTCTTCCCAGCGCGTCTTTCAGCTTGAAATCGATCTTGGGGCCGTAAAAAGCGCCGTCACCCTCATTGATTTCGTGTTCCAGCCCCGTGTCATCCAGGACTTTTTTGAGGGCCGTGGTGGCCAGATCCCACTCTTCGTCAGAACCGATAGATTTGTCGGGACGGGTGCTTAACTCAACTTCGTACTCAAAGCCGAATATATTCATGGCATCGTCTACGAAACCGACGATAGCCTTGATTTCATCGTTCAGCTGATCTGGCGTGCAGAGAATATGAGCGTCGTCCTGGGTGAACTGGCGAACTCTCATAAGCCCGTGAAGAACGCCGGTTTTCTCATGGCGATGAACCGTTCCCAGTTCAAAGTATCGAATGGGAAGGTCTCTGTAGCTTCTTATCTTCGACTTGTATATAAGCATGTGGGAGAGACAGTTCATGGGTTTTATGCCGTAGAGCTGCTCGTCCACATCGGTATAATACATGTTCTCACGGTAATGGTCGAAATGGCCTGACTTTTTCCATAGATCTCCCTTGAGAATCTGCGGGCCCATGACAATGCCGTAGCCCCGTTTCAGATGCTCCTTCCTCTCCCAATCCTCGATTATGGAGCGAAGCAGGGCTCCCTTGGGGTGAAAGATTATAAGACCGGGACCGACTTCGTCATTTACCTGGAAAAGATCCAGTTCCCTCCCAAGTTTCCTGTGATCCCGCTTTTTCGCTTCTTCGATCACCATCAGGTGGTGGTCGAGTTCCTCCTTTGTGGGGAACCCCGTGCCATAGATGCGCTGAAGCTGAGTGTTTCTTTCATCGCCGCGCCAGTAAGCCCCGGCGACGCTCAGGAGCTTGAAGGCTCGCGCGAGGCCCGTGGATGGAATATGGGGCCCCCGGCAGAGATCCACAAAGTTGCCCTGGCTGTAAAGGGAAACCTCCGAGACGTCTTCAGGCAGGTCCCGAAGCAGCTCCACTTTGTAATTTTCTCCCTGCTCTTCAAAGAAGGAAATGGCCTCCTCCATGGGCAACATTCTGCACATGAATGGCTTGTCTTCGGCGACTATTTCAGCCATCCGTTTTTCAATTTTTACCAGGTCCTCAGTAGTAAAGGTTCCTTCATAATCGAAATCATAGTAAAATCCGTCTTCTATGGACGGTCCTATGGTAACCTTAACTGAGGGAAACAGGTCCTTCACGGCCTGCGCCATGATATGGGAAATGCTGTGCCGCAGGATCTCAAGGCCTTCCTTTGAAGTAATGAGAATGGGTTCGACACTGGCATCCGCGGCCAGCCCATGATTAATATCTACTAACTTTCCGTCAACACGGGCCGCCACGGCCGATTTAATCAGGGATTCGTCCAGGGAGGCAATGGCCTGCTGAACCGAGACGCCCGACGGAAGCGTTTCCGTAACGCCACCGGGCAGGTTTATGGTAATTTTTTTCATGTCATTCATATTATCAAAAACTTGTCAATACTGTACTCCAGAAGCATGATCCCGCCGTGCCAATAATGGCTTCCGTTTCCCGTCATCGGCGGCGGCTTCAGGCTGGAGTGGGCCTGACGCCCATTTTGCACCCTCCGCCGGCAAATTCAAGAAAGGGCATCATCAGCGGTTACTGGTGATGCCCCGGGGTGTTTCAAAACGATAAAAATGGTAGGCACGCAGGGATTTGAACCCTGGACCCCCACCGTGTCAAGGTGGTGCTCTCCCCCTGAGCTACGCGCCTACATGTTTCCTCACACACCGCTGAGCGACTAATCCAACTAACAATATATCTTTGCCATGTCAAGAACTTTTATGTCTTAAGGCAATGAATGAGTACGTCATCATTACATTTTAGATGTCCGGCGAACAGCCGGGAAGAACATTTTTCCATTGACTCGCGTGGCATGCGACTCTATCATTGACCTCCCGAAAATCAATGCATTTACCAGTAAAAAGGGTCTTGGGGCGCCCCGACGCCCGGTTTGGAAGATGCAAAAAGACCGTCAGGGGAAGGAAAAATCGTGGACAGGACAATCGGGCATGAATGAACCAGGCAAGTATCCGCCCCTGTATCTGCCCTGGTTGGTTTGGGGCCTGGGGGCCTTGTTTTACATGACAGGCTTTTACCACAGGGTTGCGCCCGCCGTCATGACAGACTCACTGATGGCGGACTTCGCCATCGGCGCGGCCGCAATGGGGAACCTGTCCGCCTTTTATTTTTACAGCTATTTCGCGATACAGATTCCCACGGGAATACTTGCCGACTCCTGGGGTCCGAAAAAACTCCTCACCGCGGGAGCATTTATCGCCTGTTCAGGGACATTTCTTTTTGCCGCGTCCCCCACAATCGCATTCGCCAACGCGGGACGTCTGATGATTGGGGGGGGCGTGGGCGTGGCCTGGGTCGCTCTGCTCAAGCTCTCCATGCACTGGTTTCCGCCCCGGCGGTTTGCCACTAATACAGGACTGGCGCTATTATTCGGTGTAGTGGGCGCAGTCTCCGCGGGTGTTCCGCTGCGTATAATGGTTGAATATTTCGGGTGGCGGCCGGTTATGCTGGTTTCGGGATGTTTGTCACTTGCCATTGCTTTAGCAATCTGGATAGTAGTGAGGGACGACCCCTCTGAACGCGGTTATAAAAGCTTCATTCCTCCTGCCAATGTGGTAAAGGAAGCCCCCGCATCGGTATTTTCACGCCTGTTGAACGTTTTCCGCTACAAGAACACCTGGCTTCTGTCCATTGCTCCGGCAGGCATTGTGGGACCCGTGTTGGCTTTTTCGGGCCTGTGGGGCGTACCCTTTCTTTCTACCCATTACGGACTCTCTCCAGTCAGAAGTGCCGTCCTTACCTCCGCTCTGTTGACCGCCTTTGCCCTTGGAGGGCCTGTGCTGGGAGCAATGTCGGACAGGATCTGCCTGAGAAAGCCCCTGTATCTGGCTGGCAGTTTTCTTGCCTGCGCTGGCTGGAGCATGATCCTGTTCGTACCTGACTGGCCGATATGGATGCTTACGTTGCTGCTGTTAATCGTGGGGTTCGCTTCGGGCGCCATGATCATAGGCTTCGCCTTTGTAAAGGAATCTGTACCCCCTTCCATGACGGGCACTGTGTCCGGCGTATGCAACGCGGGGATAATGACAGGTCCCATGCTGCTGCAGCCGGCCATGGGGTGGATACTGGACAGGAGTTGGGACGGGGTAATGATAAGCGGTGTAAAGATCTACCAGCTGGAGGCTTACCAGTCCGCCTTCAGCCTGATGATCGCGGGGTCGATACTGGCGGCTGTCCTCATATGTTTCACCACGGAAACAGGATGTCGCCAGAGGATGGACAGGTAAAGCAGGCATGGCTCATTGTACGGAAATTGCTTCAGGGAAAAATATATTGACTCCTTAATGACGGCGGTATTCGAAAATCAACCCGATTCCGCCGCCGGACCGGAGCGAAGGATGTAATCGACGATCGAGCTTATGGGAGTGCCCGGACCGAAGATCTCGTGGATGCCTGCCTGCTTGAGCGCGGCCACATCATCGGGCGCCACGGTACCCCCGAAAATAACCTTGATATGATCAAGATTCTGCTCTCTTAGCAGTTCGACAACCTTTGGCGCCAACTCCAGGTGGTTTCCGGACAGTGAACTCAGTCCGATGAAATCGACGTCTTCCTGATCTGCCATCTTGACTATGTTAGGCGGCATCTGGTTTCCCACGTAAATCACTTCCATTCCCGCGTCTCGCAACGCCCTTGCGACCACGATGCTTCCCCGCCAGTGCGCGTCCATCCCCAGGCGTGCGATAAGGATACGAATTCTGCTTGTCATTTTTCATTCACCTTTCAAGTTCCATGGTTCCATTGAATCGTCCGACGCTGGAGGGCATCCACTTAAAAAAGCGGCGGGTTCCAGGTACCGTAAACCTTCCTGATGGTTTGCGAAATCTCCCCCTGGGTCACGCCTTCCTTGACGCC
>JAQUQY010000052.1 GCA_028715865.1 Syntrophales bacterium | reverse complement strand
CAAGACGCTAACTGCCTGTTCGGTCCGAACTTTTTAAACCATCTTATGGGCAAACCTGGTGATCAGGCGACCGGATGTCCACTTTAATAATCCCTGATCACGAGCCCCTTGACACGCTTCATTCATCTTATACTTCCGCCATAGAAAAGCATTCCTCTTTTCTTCCTGTCTTCATGTTCTCTCTCAAACATGATGTTGTTTCTGACGGGAAGAAATTCCGTGGGAACCCTTACCACTCTGTTCCATTCTGCGCGTTCCATGGCTCGTCTCCTCTCGTTTCTTTTTCGTTGTTTCCGCCCCCTTGTCCATTCCGGGGGGGGGTCTTCTCTTCGGTTACAGAATACTGCCCTGGCGGTGTGCCCACAATCGGGGCGGGTCTGAAAGGAAAGCCGGAGCCGCGGTCATCCGGGCACAGGACAATCCGGCGACGGGGGATCGGCCTTTGTCCTATGAAAGCCCGCGTTCCGGGTTTGCCTTCAGATGGTCTCGAAAAGAATGGAACGGTGTGTAAGAGAAACAACGGCTTTGTTGTGAATGCTCCGCCCCAGGGATTAGGAAGACTTCGGAATGCCCGGGGCGGTTCACCTAATTGTCAAGAGTAAAGATCTGACCCCTCGTTCTGGGGGATCTTTGGTCGGGGTCTCAAATCCAGGCGTTCCAGCAGTTCAAGGTCTTCTGCCAGGGACCGCCCGGCGGTAGTGAGATAGTCGTTGGTCATGATGCCGCTGGCTCCGGCGGAGAAAATAAGGGGGTGCAGGTCTCTGAGCGCCGACTCCCGTCCGCCGCAGACGAAAAGATCCGTTTTCGGAAGGATAAACCGCAAAAGGGCAACAATCTTCAGACATCGCAGGGGCGGAATGGCATCGGTTCCGCCGAGCAGGGTTCCCTCCCGGGGGACGAGAAAGTTAACGGGAACCGCATCAACCCGGAGGCTCTTGAGCGCAAAGGCAAGTTCGATCACCTGGTCGTCGGTTTCACCGACACCGAAAATTCCTCCTGCACAGATGGACAACCCTGCTTCCTTGGCAGCTTCAATGGTTTCGACCCGTTCCAGATAGGTGTGGGTGGTGCAGATGCGGGAGAAGTGGCTTTCGGCGGTTTCGAGGTTGTGATGATATCGGGTCAAGCCGGCATCCTTGAGAATCCTGAAGTCTTCACTATCCAAGGTTCCCAGGGAAGCGCAGAGGGCAAAATTCTCTTCAGCAAGTTCCGCCAGGGCATCGGCGACGGCGGCAACCTCCTGGCGGGGAAGGCGTTTCCCGCTGGTGACGACGGAATATCGGTGTATGGGCGTTCCCCGGATGCTCCTTCCTTTTTCCTGCAGGTGCTCTTTTCCGAGGAGAGGATAGACTGGAATGTCCGTTTGCGCTGCCGATGACTGTGAGCAAAAAGAGCAATTCTCGCTGCAACGCCCCGACTTTCCGTTGCAGATCGAACAAAGGTGTATTTCTTTGCCGAAAAAGTGTTCCCTGATGAGTTCCGCTCCGGTGAGCAGTGCATCGAGGTACTCCATGGGAACCGTTGCCAGTCCGCGAAGGGGTTCTTCCGGCGAGTCCTTTCCTTCAATGATGGTTTCTGCAAGTTCCAGTAGAGCTTTTGTGTTCATGTGCCGACCTTCTCGGGGCTAAGAGTTTCCTGAATCCGAATTCTGTAGGGGGATCTCCGCGGTTACTGTTTTCCGTCGACGGCCTCCACGATAAAAACGCCGCCCGTTATTATCCTGTGCTTGGTTCCGTCACTGTTCAGGACAATGAGTGCGCCGTCGTCGTTTACCTCTTCGGCCGTCCCTTCAGGAGTTTCCCGACCGCCGAGTGGTGAATCCCAGGAGCGGTCCAATCGACCGCGTCCGAAGGTCTGGGTTTCGGCCACGACCAGCGTTCCTTCCAGCTCGTCCTGGAGTGCCAGCCTCTTTGCGAATTTCCAAACGTCGGTCCGGGAACCCCCGATTCCCCGGCCAGGGTTTTACCCGAGACATGGGATGACCTGTTTCATAATTTTCATTTTTACTACATTGAAACAAGCGAAATGTCAACCGCATCGGTCGTCTGTAGTTGACAATGATTGGGGGTTGAAAATGATTGGGCGCCGTTTTGCCTGGGTCGCGTGTCTGATTATGCTTGCCTTTGAACGCTATTCATCTGTTCCGGCCTCGACCCAACTGCAAGGTTCTTAGGTTGGGGTAACGTTTACGTTAATAAGGACGCTCGAAAATGCACGGAGAAGGCCTTCCTTATTGAAGCCTTCTGAAAGAGAGGTTGATCAGCTTTTTCTAGATACATGTATGGAGAGATCATTCTTTTACTTTTGATTAAATTCAGTTTCATGGAGACAGGTTATCCCTTTAGTTTGTAGCTGCTATATGCGACATCGGAATCCATAATCCCCTCTGTATCGCTCTCATCGCCAGGCGTTTTCCATAAGAAGATTCTTCTGCTTTCCAAACGAATTACTCAGAAAAAATTTTATCCCTGCATTTTTCTGTCTGGAGTAGTCTGGAGTGGTCTGAAGTACGTTGAACCCATTCGACAACTCTGCAATTCTCAGTCTGCTCGGAAGAGATCAATGGATCTGCACCCCTGTAATTTCAGAAATCCTCTGCTAAGAACATGACTCACACAATATCATTGACATAGGCGAGAGGTATCGCTATTCATCTACATCAAGGGAGGTGATCACATGTTAGCAATCAGGTTGCCCCAAGATATTGAAGAGCGCTTGAATGCGCTGGCGGAAAAGACTGGTCGCACAAAGACATATTACGCCAGAGAAGCAATTCTTGAATATCTCGACACTCTTGAAGACATTTATCTGGCAGAAAGCAGGTATGAAGATATTCGCATCGGGAAAAGCAAGCCCGTACCCTTGGATGAAGTGATGAAAGCATATGACATGGAGGATTGATATATGACCTGGGGAGCCAACACATAATCCGCTAACTATTCAGCGGTCACTTGTTAACGCGAAGCCCCGTCGGATCATTCCTTCGGGGCTTCGCTTTTTACCCTGTATCCGCGTACCTTTCCAGAGGCGCCTCCGGGTTCTTCCATTCTACGTTATTCTTCTCTCGCCCGGGATGCGGTGTTCAACTCTAAACTCGAGGGAATTCCGACAGGTTTGAAGAGGGAATATCAGCCGAACAAAGAAAAACCGTCCACGGATTGACCCACACCGGATGTGTCACAGCCGTCAAACCTGACATACAGAGGCATACGCCGAATATATTGTTAAACCCCGTTTAACACTTTGTTTGAAACAGTTGCCCTTGGGGGCCTGTTTCCGCCTATGAGCTCCTTATTTTCATTGGCATATAGCCCAATAAAATCAAGATAATAGAAAGCAATTTCAGGACTGATCCCCTTTTGGCACGGTTCTTTCAGTACAGTAAGTCAAAGAAGAAAACGGACACAAAGGGAGGACGGGACAATGAAAAGGACATTACAAACAATGGTGATGACGACTTTTGTGGTGATGATCACAACAACTTTCGCCTATGCCGAGTACATGGCGACGACGGCTGTGGGAGCGACCTTCCCCTACTTCCAGTTCGGCTGCCTGGTCATGGGCGGACTGGTAATAACTTCGCTCAAGCACAAGTTCTCCAAGATCTACATGACCGAGGCCGTTGGAAGCTTTGCTCTTTACGCGGTCCTGGTGGCTCTTTTCACGGCCCCTGTTGTTGAAATCGTGAAGAACCTGGTGAGCTGAGAAGTCAAAGTGACAAACCGGGCCAGTCCCGAAAGAAAAGGAGGTAGCGGTCATGGTGCTTCAAGAGAGCAGAGATGAAATGAACAGGCTAAGAGGCAAGTATGGAAACATTATCATGATGAGCGCCTGGGGTTTTGTGATCGCCATAGCAACCTTCGGTTTCTTCTACACAGGATACCTGATCGATCAGCGCTTCGGCACACAGCCTACCTTCATGCTGGGTTTGTTATCCCTCGGTGTATTTCTGTCCGTGGGCCGTTTCTACTGGGAAGCCTGGAACAAACGGCATATTCAATAGAGCGCTAATCAAAGCATAAGTGATCGAAAATAGAGGCCCCCTTCCACAGAAGAAGGGGGCCTTTTATGTCAAGGGCACACAACATTTAACACATGGACTATACGTCTAAATCGGGTTCGCATTTTTTGTTTTCCTCCCTGCGATATCGCCTTTAGGAAAAATCCGATCATGAGGGATGACCATTGGTTGCAGTTTCCCGCATTGTCGGGCTTGTAACCATCATTCGCAAGTAGTTGATTAATCATAGTTCTTTCAAGTATGGTCACGCTCAAGACCTGTAGAATTGTGTAGAGACTGGCCTCGATTTTGAGCTCTTTCCGGATGATGACGACGACCAGGTAGACTGATACGGAGATCCATATCTGTGTCTTGACGGCATTCTCCGAGGTTCCGTAGAAGCGCTTGATGCGCAAGTTCTGCTTGATCCATTTGAAGAAAAGCTCGATCTGCCACCGTTGCTGGTACAGTTTCGCAATGACGGGACTGGGCAAATGGTCATTATTCTGGCCATGCTGCTGCCGGCCTTCTGGACCATTTCAAGCGAGAAAAGATATCACAGGATTCTGGATCGCGTTCCCAGTGGCCTTACTTCTGGCCAATATAAATAATAATTTCCAGCGCGGCCATGGTTAATTCTTTGATGGCCATGATGGAGAACAGGGAGGGGTCCTTCTTAAAAAATCAGGATTATTAAGTCTTTGCATTAAAAAGCTGAACCTGCTTCCAGTCCTCACGAATAAACGCGAGCAGTTCTTTTGAAAAATAACTCAAGAGCTGAATATCGTCGAAGTAAGGAGGACACTCGAGTTTCTGCATCAGCAGTCCATCGCCGTCAAACCATCTGGGCAGGGCGCCGCCGAAAAAATAGCCCCCTTCGCGCAGAATATCCACGGCCCGGCCCGCCCAGGGCTCGGTAAGGTTCAACCATGCCTGGAAGACAACAACATTTCTTTCCCTCGCCTGATTTTCAAGATCCGAAATACGGGAGGGGAGATCATCCCTGGCTTCGTGGACGGCGATGCGCGCCACTCCGGCGAAATCAAAGACAGATAATTCAGCGCGTGTTGTTTTATCCGCAGGCAGGATTTTGTCGGCGATGGCAATGTCTCTGTCATAACCGATATTCCCATAGATTTTCCTCAGCAGAGTTTCGTAAATCGGCGGCAGATAAATGCGGTGCGGCTTCGGGACGTAACAACGGAAAGCGTTGAGCGTCGCAACCCGGCCCATGGCGCTTTTCTCTTTCGCATAGGCTTCGGCAGGCATAAGGGCCACTTCGATGCCCGTTTCCGCGTGCTCGAAGTGCGCCACGGCTTTTTGCATGAAAACATGGTTGCATACCGCCTCGCCGAAGACCTCCTCAATATTGCTTTGTTGCGGCACAAATGTATCGTACAGAAATTCCAGAATGCGGGTGTTGGCCCCTGAGTTCCGATAGTCTTTCAGGACAATGCTGACGCCGGCCTCGTATACCGATTCAAAGGGCGCTGAACGGAAAAGATGTCCAACCCCGATGACATTTCCGGAGTCGGTGCGGGCTACTATCGAGTAATAGCGGCCCTCCCGGTTGGCGTCAATGATGGCCTGCGGATCGTAAAAGAGCCGGATGGGGTAGCCGTCGCCATAGGTGGCATGGAAAAGCCGGACAATTCCTTCGGCGTCTTCGGGCCTGAATTCGTCCACATGGAAGGGTTCCTGCTCCTGCTGCGGTACTTTTTCATGATCCTGGTTCATCAATTCAATCTCCTTTCTGGAAATGGCGTATTGCCATGATCAGGGATAAACATATTAGAACAAACAACGCCGCAAGATAAAACAATATATCGAATGTCTCCCCCAAAGTAACCAGCATTCCTCCCAGGTAGGGTGTTATGAAATATCCCGCGTCCATGGCAAACAGGGTCATGTTTGTGTTCAGTCCTCGCAGAGCTGGCAAGGATGCTGAAAAGATCAAGGCATTCAGTATTGGCAGGGCGACACCGATACTTACCCCGTAGACAGCCGCCAGCAGGTAATAATTTGAAAGGGTGACGACGTTGGGCAACATTGCCAGGCATGCAATCAGCATGACGAGGACGATCATGATAAGCCGCGGTTTGTTGAGCTTATCAAAAACCACTCCGCCAAAGACACGCACGGCGATCATCATCATCATACTGATGGTGAAAAATACGCCCACGTTGCCTACGCCCGTTTGCAGCGAGAGATTCTTCATGAAGTAGAAAAGCGTGGCATGGGCGAGATATATCAAGAGTACGGAGATGAGCAGAATGACCAGGGTCCGTTGTCTGAAATTATCCCGAAGCTCGGAGACGTCGGGACGTCGAACCAGAACCGTATCCAGGCCCTCCAGCGCGTTGCCGATGCGCCTGCGCAAGGCCATCATCAGCAGGATAGCGGCGACTGAAAGGATGGATACGCCGGCGTAGATATCGGCCTCGTTTCGGAGGTGGGGGAGCAGGGCTTCGGTCAAGGGGGGAATCACGGCATAGGGGACCATGGTGGCCACGGCAAGGGCGCTGAAACCCTGACCGCTTTTATCGGGGGGAATGAAGTTCACCATGAGTGAAATAAGAGCGGATGTAAGCAGCACAAAAACCGCGCCGTGGATGACGCGCAGGACGATCATTCCCGTCACGGTGGTCACGAAGAGATAGGAACATGACACGGCGATCAACAGGATAAGGGAAACCATTATGATGCCGTAGGCGTTGCGAACGTGCAGCCAGGGCATAACAAAAAGTCGAAGCGCGAAAGCGGCCATTGGCTCCAGCCCGACGAGAAAACCGCGCCAGGCCACAGGAATGTCGATGGCGCCCAGGTAATAATAGAAACTGTAAAATACGCTCACATTGCAGAATGCCGTTGTGATGACCAGGCACATAGCCAGAAACTCAAAGGTGAACAGACGCGATGCGGCCGGGTTGACGGTCATGGCAGTTATCCTAGGTTTCCAGCGTTTTTTTCAGGGCCGCCATGAAGGCCTCCATGGCTTCCATCTGCGCTAGAGTCACGCGGATATGATTCGGATAGCGAAACCCCGTCATGGGACGTATCATTATGCCTTCCCTCATGAGCTTCCGGTAGGCCAGGGTGTCGCTTCCCTGCAGTTTCACGATCAGATAGTTGCCCTCACCAGCGATAACCGGCATTTTCAGCTTTGCCAGTTCCTCGCGCAGGAACGACCTGCTCTCCCGAATCAGGGCGCGGGTCTGCTCGATATGCCCGGTGTCGTCGCGCAGGCAGGCCAAAGCCGCTTCCTGGGCAACGGAATTGACGGAGTAGACGACGCAGGTTCGGCGAATCATGTCGGCCACCGGAAGGCCTGCCGCAAGATAACCGATTCGCAGACCCGCGATGCCGTACATCTTGGAAAAGGTCCGAAAGACAACAAGATTGGGATAGTCGCGGATAAGCGAGATGCCGTTGGGATAATCGTCCTCCTCAACGAACTCGAAATAGGCCTCGTCAACAACCACGATCTGCCTGCCATCCAGAGCATTGAGAAATGAGATCAGCCTGTCTTTTGTCCAGTAGGTACCCGATGGATTGTTCGGGTTGCACAGAAAGAGCACTTTCGTATTTCCGTCAACGCGGGCAAGCATTCCCTTATCATCAAAGCTTTCATCTTTGATTGGTACCAGCCGCGCCTCAATTCCGGAAAAGGTTGCCACCCATTCGTAGACGGCAAAGGTCTTGTCCGTGGTGATGATGTTGTCCCCCTGCTGGCAGAAGGCCTTCACCACGAAGGCAATGACCTCGTTGGCGCCGTTGCCCACAATCACCTGGTCGGGGTCGATGCCGTTCACTCTGCCTATCTCCCGGCGCAGGTAAAAAGAATCACCGCTGGGATACAGGGCGCCACGGGGCGGTTGAAAACGGCGGATAATCTCCTGGGCGCCGGGGGGCGGCCCCAGGGGATTTTCGTTATTGTTCAGACGATACAAATGATCGCAACCATAGAGCTTTTTAAGCTCATCGTCGGGCTTGCTTGGAATGTAGGGCTCGAACTCCCGGACGTAGGCCGGAACGAGGCGATCAAGATTCAGGTTCATGATATTGAAATATTACCAGGTCCGCCTGGCCGGCAAAGGGAATTATTACTTCGGCCTTGAAGTGATTGGACATGAGAACATGCACAAGGGACGCGTGCCATGAAATTCCCGTGTCCACTACGAAAAACAGGTTGACAAGAGACTCCTTCCTGCAAAGCTGAATATGCCGCTTCAAGTTATCGTCGAGATCGATTCCGGGCCACAGGGGACGTAGAAAGGCTTCCGACCTTTCGCGGTTCAGTTCCGTGGAAAAGATAGAAGAGCCGGTCCTGGTTTCTCCCAGGTTACGAACCTCACGGATTTCGCGGGCAAGGAAAAGGCGGTGGTATTCTTTCTCAAGATAGTCTTTCAGGGCAGGGTCAGTCCATACCTGGCACCCGGGATCCTCGTGGAGAAGTCGACAAAGGGCACGGCTGACAAGTGGCGATCCCCCATCCTGGAAATAGGTAAGTGTACCAAGAGTCTCGAATTGGTGCTCCATAGAAGGGGGAAGGCCGGTCAGGTTGACCAGGCCTATGGCCTTTGTTCGGGCAGTATTGGCGATGCAGGCATCCATGAGCATCGCCAGGATCTCTTCTTCGCGGGAAGGATAGAAGGAACATGGTCGGAATACTTCGATAACCTTGTCCGTCAAAAAACGGTAC
>JAQUQY010000051.1 GCA_028715865.1 Syntrophales bacterium | reverse complement strand
TCTCCAAAATTGCGCTCGCTTGTGTTAACTTAATCTTTGCCATGTTGGTTCCTCCTTTGTTGAATAAGTTTGCTGCAACCTATTCTAACATCGTCCAGGACCAACATGGTATTTACGAAGTCATCAACTTTAGCGTATCGTCCGAAAAGGTCAATTTCCCCAAAGGTCAGGCGCTTCCCATTTTCATCGTTCCGGTGAAGGGTCCGGATCGTAACGAAAACAGCGGAAAGCCCTCGATAATGCAAGCACCAGGAAATAGGATATCCCGGCGATCATGATCGTGGTGGCTCCCGCGGGCAGATCCGCTTCGTAGCTTATAAAAAGACCGGCAGAAGTGAAAATCGCCGTAAATATAATTGATAGAACCATAAGGCCGGCAAGCCGACGGACAAATTGTCCGGCCATGGCTACGGGAATTGTAAGAAGGGCAATCACCATGACGATTCCCACGACTGTTACCAAGAGAACCACCGTCAACGCCGTCAGGCAGAGCAGGAGTATATAGTAAAATTCCACGTTGAGACCACGAAGACGGGCAAACTCTTCGTCAAAGCAGACGGCCATGAATTGCCGGTAAAAAGCAATGCATAGTACGATTACAAAAATGTCAAGACCTGCTATCAGCCCGATGTCTTCGGGGGATACCATGAGTATATTGCCGAAGAGATAGCTCATGAGGTTTTCGCCATATCCCGGCGTATTGAAAACAAAAAGTATGCCCACCGACATTCCGATGGCCCAGATGGCCCCGATTACGGTATCTTCCCTTTCCCTGGCATAAAGACTCACCAAGCCGATGACCAGAGCCGCCAATATGGCGGATGCCACGGCCCCGTAGAGCGGGCTGAACCATTGCCATTCATGGACGACCTGGCAATAACGGGCCGCTCCGAGACCCGCCAGCACTGTATGAGCAATGCTGCCGGCAATATAAGTTATGCGACGTGTCACCACATAGCTGCCAACTATTCCGCAGGACACGCTTGCCAGCAGCCCTGTCAGCAGGGCATATTGAAGAAACTGGTACCGGCCGAGATCGCTGAAGAATTCAAACACGGCAAACCCCTTCACCCCGAGTCATGTCATGACGGATCATGCGGACCTCGGACCCGTACATCTCACTGATAATCTCTCCCGTGATTTCGCTGGTAGGATGGACGGCGACGCGACGATTCACGCAGACGACGTTTCTAACGTAATGAGACACAAATCCAACGTCATGGCTCACAACCAGTATGGTCATCCGGCTGTTCAGTTCTCTTAGAACATCGAAAAGCTGCCTTTCAGCGGCAAGATCTATGCTGGATGTGGGTTCGTCAAGAATGAGAATGTCAGGCTCGCCCACGATAGCCCTTGCGATCAGTGCTCGCTGACGCTGACCTCCCGAAAGCTCTGAGAAGGAGCGATTCCGAAGGGAATCCATGTCGAGTTTCCGGAGCGATTCTTCGGCGAGCCTTAGATCATTATTCCAGTGAAACCCGAACTGACGTCCCCTGCCCAACAGGCCCATAGAGACCACGTCAAGAACGGTCAGGGGAAAACGAAGATCAAGAGAGGGGTTCTGGGGCATGTACCCAATGCGATGACTAACCTTCATCGGGGCCTGGCCGAAGATTCGTACAGTGCCTTCCATGGGTGCGACAAGCCCCAGCATCAGCTTGATTAAGGTTGTTTTGCCTCCTCCGTTGGGTCCCACGATACAGAGAAAATCCAGTTTCCCGACGTTAAGGCGGACTTTTTCAAGCACCGGCATCCCGTTATAGGAAAATGATACATTGCTGAGATCTATTATTCCTTCACCGTCCAAGGTCGAGCCTTTCTTAATGTTCCTCAACGACCAGCGAATCATACTCAAGGGCGCTTCTGATCGTCTCGGTCATATACTCAAGATTTTCAAGATAATCAGGGGCCAGGGGATTCAAGGGAACCACGGCTCCCTTGATTTCCCTGGCCATTGCTTCGGCATGCCTTCTGGAGAACTGCGGTTGAACAAAAATCACTCTGCCGCCGTCGTCTTTAGCTTTTTCTATAATCGCGGCCAATTGTCGGGGGCTGGGCTCCTTGCCGTCTATTTCAATGGCAATCTGTCTTAAGCCGTATGAGTCGGCGAAGTATCCGAAGGCGGGATGAAACACATAGATTGAGCCTCCCTTTAGCGGAGCCAGAGCCGCAGATATCTTCTCATCGATGGCGTCCAGTTCATTAACGAATTTCCGCAGGTTTTCCCGGTACAGGCCGGCATGGGAGTGATCCATTTCCACGAGAGCTTCGCAGATCGTCAACGCCTGGATTTTTACACGTTTCGGATCAAGCCAGATATGCGGGTCGGGATCAGACCCGTGGTGATGGTGATCGTCGTGACCGGCATGATGATGGTCATGAGAGAAATAGAGCATGGGAACATTATTGCGGGTGTCCACAATGGTCAGTTCATCAAATATTATCCCGATTTTTTCAATAAGCCTCTGTTCGAAAGGCGACCCGATCCTGAAAAAAAGCCGCGCCCTCCCAAGGTCGGCCATCTGTCTGGGCGTCGGTTCATAGGTGTGGGGAGATTGTCCGGGACCGACGAGGACACTTACATTCACCCGGTCTCCACCGATTCGCTCAACGAAATAAGCCTGGGGAAGAATGCTGACGAAAACCTCCATTTTTTCAGCCCTGGCGAAGGCTGATTCGAAGCAAAAGAAGCCCATCAGCACAAGGACGGCTAACACCCATTTTTTTGAAATACTCTCCGGCATTGAGGGAATACTCCCATTAATGATCACGGGCACAGACAAGGTGGTTTTCATTGCATCTATCACAGTGTTCCACTGAATGGCCGTGGGAAAAAACCTCCCAGTGGCGGCACTGGCCCGCGTTTAACATTCCGTTTCCATTGCACAGTGGGCATGTAACACCAAGAGCCTGAATCAAGGCCTTCCGAATGAACTCGGAACGGTTGGGAATTTCTTTCAGAACACTCATCAGGTCTTCATCTACCTTAAAGCTTATGACGTCTTCTTTCTTTTTCATGGGTTTTATCCTGTCTGTCATTTTTGGAAAAGGTACTACTTTATAATACCAAAGTCAAGTTTTTCAAAAACAATACAGGCTGCTTTCGGTAGCGCTTAAAGGAAATCAGAGGGGATGCCTTATAATGAGTATCACGTTTTTAAAGCTATTGGCGTTGCGGGGACAGTTCCAGTTTTTGAAGATTCGATTTGGTGCGGGATTACTTGAGGCGATTTATCGCGCTGGCAACACATCCTGCCCCGAAACCGTTATCGATATTTACGACGGCAACGCCGCCGGAGCAGCTGTTCAGCATGGCAAGCAGGGCCGCGACTCCTCCAAAGCTGGCGCCATAGCCTACGCTGGTGGGAACGGCGATAACCGGCTTGTCCACCAGGCCTCCAACGACGCTGGGCAGGGCGCCCTCCATACCTGCCACAACGATGACAACCCTGGCTGACCTGATGGTTTCTATCGTGTCGAAAAGCCTGTGTATGCCGGCTACACCAACATCTATGATCCGTTCGACTCGGTTTCCAAGGAATTCCGCTGTGACTGCCGCTTCTTCCGCTACGGGAATATCGGAGGTGCCGGCGGTCACGACGGCGATATAGCCGTCCGGCACATCTACGTTGATTCTTTTTACGGTGATGGTCGCCGCGGCTTCGTTATATTCAGCGTCAAGGCAGACTTTAGAAACCTCCTGAAAAATCTCCCTGGTGGCTCGCGTGGCCAGTATGTTTGTTCCTCTTGTGAGCATGTAATTCACGATGTCCCTGACCTGTCCCGCGGTTTTGCCCTGGCAGAATAAGACTTCAGGCCTGCCCAGCCGCTGTCCACGCTGGTTGTCTATCCGGGCAAACCCCAGATTCTTGTATGAAGATTCCCTGATAAGATCAGCGGCCTCTTCAACTCCCAGGGCGCTCTCCCTGACGAGGCGGAGAAGATTTTTAAGTTCGTTGCCGTTCAATAACCTTTTCTTCCTCTCAAGTATTCATGCCGCCGGTTCGGTAACCTTCCAAGTCAAGGGTGACGTGACGGAAGCCGAAAGCCTTTAACTGAAAAGCCACACGGTCCATAAAATTTCCCGGGAAAAACAACTTCCTGCAATCGCGAGCAGTCTCTATCCTCGCAGTTAAGCCATCGTTTCTTACCCTCACCTGTTCGATACCTTCTTTCAGGAGATATTCTTCGGCCATTTCTGTCCGGGCAAGATCTTCGGGGGTAACTTCATGACCGTGGGGCAGGCGTGTGAGGAGGCATGAGTCTGAATGGCGCATCCAGTTTTCATTTCCCCTCGCCCGTAGCTGCCCGGCTATATCGGCCTTAGTGAAGCCGCATTCGTGAAGAGGACTCAGGACCATGTTCTCCCTTAGCGCCCTTATTCCCGGTCGCAGGTCTTCACTGTCATCGGCGTTTGTTCCATCCATTACATGGCCAATTCCCAAGGCTTCCGCCGCCCGCCTGATAGATCCTATAAAAGTGCTCTTGCAGATATAGCAGCGATCCTCCGGATTGAATCGCAAGCCCTCGGGCATGGTTATTTCAACTATTCGATGTTCCACCCGCAGGGCTTCGGCTATTTCTCCGGCCTTAAGCAGATCCCGCTTCAGCGTGTGCGGCGCCGAAATTGTTACCGCCTTAACGTTATCACCAAGCAGCTCCCTCGCTAAATCCAGGAGGAAGGTGCTGTCCTGGCCGCCGGAAAAAGCGATAACACAGGGAACAAGCTCCCCCAGGCGGTTTCTCAGGGCTTTGAGCTTATCCTTCATTTCCCCCTTTCTCGACATGAATAGCAGGAATCTTTTCATTCATGTCTTCTTCCCCGTAAAGCAATGCCATTTTCACTGCTTCATATACGCGTTGAATACTTATTCCATGTTCGCGGGCAAGTTTCCTGCAATCTTCAAATTCCGGTTTGAAGGTAACGCCTTCCCGTCCACGGAATGTTCCCTTGATTCCCACTTCACCATATTCGGTCATGATCGATTTGTTTTCACGGCGAAGCGCGTTCCTTGAAAGGACCTGTCTCCGGAGCCCTGAGGTGGTTGTTTCAGTCAGAAGTATGTCCTCCACGGCAAAGCGTTCCTTCGCTTCGCACAGCGCCGAAAGCGTGGCGGCCGGCCTCGACTTCTTCATAACGATAGGAGTAATCCAGGCGTCAAGAGCCCCCGCTTCGAAAAGCCTTTCCAGGCAATATTCAAAGATTTCAGGATTCATGTCGTCGATGTTGCATTCCACCAGGAATACCCTGTCCTGTTCTTTATTGAAAAAAGCTTCTTCTTTTTCGTATTCACCCAGCATTAGGCGAAGCACGTTTGGAATTTCAATGTCCCTGGTTCCTATTCCGTAACCGGTGTTGAGGAGATTAAAATGAATGCTGTCGGTAAAGGCATGCACCGTTGAGGCCAGTATAGCCGCGCCTGTGGGTGTTGTCATTTCAAAGCGGGTTCTGCCAATGCTTACCGGTATTCCTTTAAGAATGCCGGCCGTTGCCGGTGTCGGCACGGGGAGTGTGCCGTGGGCGCAGGTGACGAAACCACCGCCAAGCTCCACGGAAGAGGAAATGATACGATCCACGCCAAGGCGTTCAAGACAAATGGCAGCCCCCACGATATCGATAATGGAATCGATAGCTCCGACCTCGTGAAAATGAACTTCCTTGATGCCCATGCCGTGTACCTCAGCCTCCGCCTTCGCTATTCTGCCGAAAATGTTGAGGCTCAATTCCTTTGCCGATGGAGAAAGGCTGCTTGCAAGTATGATTTTTTCTATGTCTTCCAGATTTCTCACCTGGTGATGATGAGGGGAGCCGGCATGGTTTTCTGCATTTAGTACATTAACTTTCGTGCCGGTTATTCCCTGCCGTGACTGACGGGAAAATTTAATTTCATACCCGGAGAGATTGAGTCCCTTCAATGCATTTACCAGATGGTCCTGTTCAACCCCCAGGTCAACCATTGCGCCAAGGTTCATGTCACCGCTTATTCCAGCGAAACAGTCATAGTAGAGAACCTTCATGGTCCAATCCTCCGCAGTGTGAGATAGTAAACGTCACCCGCGGGTATTGCAATCATTTTCAAAAGGAGGCCTTAAATTCCCGCGATGGTCCCCGGCCTGGGCGCAAAAGGGAAGGGAACCTTTTCGCTTTACATGGAGAGTGATTTTTCCTAAACTCCCCTCCTATTTGCCGCCGGAAATATCTGCACGGCAGGGGCGGTTAATGACTAAGCCGCAGCGGCAACAAAGGAAAAGTACATTATGACAATCTACGACATGATTAAGAAGGATGTGTCCGGTGTGACCGGGGACATCCTTTCCTCCATTGAACAGTCCCGTTTACTCACAGGTGTTACCGACGGCCCTCTCCAGGAATGGGAGCAAATCGTAAGATCCCTATCGGAGCAGCTTGATGGACAGCTACTGAGGGTGGCTGTGGTGGGAGCTATAAAGTCCGGGAAGAGCACCTTCATCAACTCTCTCATCGGTAAGGACTATCTGAAGAGGGGAGCGGGAGTTATGACATCGATCATAACGAGGGTAAGAAAAAGCCCCCGTCTCGAGGCGGAACTGGACATGAAAACCTGGGACGAGGTCAATGAGGAAATCAACAAGGCCTTGATTTTATTCCCTTCCCCAAATGAAAGTTCCCGAAAAACTTCCTTTGACATAAGGAACGACAGTGAAAGGAACGAACTCGAGCAGTCCCTTGCCTTGCTTGACAGGGAGCATGTGCTTGGAAAGGAGGCTTTGGATTCGAAGATTGCCCTGCTAAGGGCCTATCTGAAAGGCTACGACAGAGTAAGGCATATTCTGGCGTCAGGCACGCCGGTTCAGAAATTTCAGGGAGAGGCGCAGTTCGCCAGGCACAGGGATTTTGCCGGGGAGGATTCCCTTGCCGTATATTTAAAGGATCTTCTTCTCAGGGTTCCCGCCGAGGGTTTTTTTGACGATTCCACGGAAATAGGAGACTGTCAGGGGGTGGACTCTATCAATCCCCGGCATCTGGCAATGATCCAGGAGTATCTTCTCAGGACCAACCTGATTATCTACGTAATAA
The DNA here is from genome assembly GCA_028715865.1 of Syntrophales bacterium. GTDB lineage: Bacteria > Desulfobacterota > Syntrophia > Syntrophales > UBA2210 > MLS-D. The sequence continues at coordinate 1,827 of JAQUQY010000051.1, read as the reverse complement.
GCAGCAGAACCGGTCTGCGCCGAGCCGACGTTGGATTCCTGTCGCTCATACAGCAGATGGGTTTCTCCGACACCGTCCTTTTCGTTCTTAACGCGGATTTTCATGAGCACACAGACTTGCGCGACCTTGAAAACAATGCCCGCCGGGTTCGGGAAGAACTCTCCATTGTCATGGGTGATTCCAAGATTTTCGTGTTTTCGGCGCTCTACAGCCTATTCAGCCTTCTGGGTCCGGATCTTCCTGAAAGGGAAGCGGTTCGTCTCGAACAGTGGAGGAAAGAAAAGGAAATGGCCTCTTTTTCTGATGAAGAAAGGGAGCGGTTTATATCGATCCTGGAAGGCAGGCTCAGGCGGGACAGATCCAACTACCTTTTGAAAAATCATCTCGAACGGCTGTCCACGGCAGCGGCTAATCTTAGGGAGTGGGCCGCTTTTAACGGCAGGATTCTTTCGGGGAATCTGGATGAGGTTCGACAGGCCACGGAATCGGTCCGGGAGGCACGTCAGAAACTGGAGGAGCAGAAAACTGCCATCAAGGATTCCCTGGACGGACGGGCCGTCAAGATAAAGCGCGAAATCGGCAATGATATTGATCGTTTTCTCGATGGAAGATTTGGAGAGCTGTCCCTGGATATAAAAGGGTTTGTAGAAAGTTATTCCATTGATCTTCGTGCCAGGGTCAGGAGTATGCCCGACGAAGGGTTTTCAGCCCAGCTTTATGCCCTGTTTCAGGAGTTCCGGGAATCCTTCGAGAGGTTCATCGTAGAAAAAATCAATCCGCGCCTGGTTACCTTCATTCGTGAGGAAGAAAAAAAGGTGGAGGAGATGTTCGTCTCCGTTGCCGGGCTGCACGAGGCGCTGGCGAGGGATGCCTTCCTCCATCACGAGTCGATACTTGGGCGTATGGGTATCACGCAGACCAATGAAGAACGGCGACCGGTGAGCATCAGCATTGAAAGCCTCAAAAAAAAGGCGCACCCTTCGATGCCTTCCTTTCTCTCAACACTTCAATTCGGCCTCGACATAAGGGCGGGAGCCACAGTCAAGCTCGGTATTTACAGGGGTATGAGTATAATAAGGAAAATTTTCAAAAGGCCGGGCAAGGAGATGGATCATGAAGTCCTTTCAGCTCTTGGTGACGCTCTTCGAAGAATAAAGCGGGAAACGGAAGCTTCTCTCAACTTTACCATCAATGACTATAAGGAAAGGCTTAAATTTCAGCATCTTTACCGTTTTACAGATAACATGGCCCGGGATCTTCATGATTTGATTGTGGACCGCTTCAGATTGTTTTCCGTTGACATGTCCGAGCTGGCTGTACTTGTGGAGAAAAACCAGGAAGAGAAGGGCAAAGCAATTCAGATGGCGTCTACACTGGAGGTGAGATCGGAAGAGGCCATGGACAAGATCCGAATGATAGAGCAAAAATTGACGGCTTCGTAAAAACTCCGGATGCTTCGTTTTCTTAACCCTTGATTCGGCTGAGAATGTAGAATGTTCCGAGTTTCTAGGGGATAAAGAGGTTTGTCGTGGAGAAGTTGGGATCACTGGTGAGATTGACACCGAGCCGCCTCAGGCCGGCTTCATCTCCCGGTGTTGGTATGTGGGTTATGTGAACCTCGCACCCTTCAAGATCTTTCAGGCGATCCATGGCCAATTGAGCCGCCGAGTTTGCCGAAGCACCTATGCTGAGGGCCACCAGCACTTCATTTACATCCAGGCTTACTGATTCTTCTTTCAGCACCTGCGTTTTGAGTCTGTTTATGGAGCCAGTGATGGCGGGCGTCAACAGCTTGATTTTCTCAGGTATTTCAGCAAGATGCTTGAT
>JAQUQY010000050.1 GCA_028715865.1 Syntrophales bacterium | reverse complement strand
GTTGCCGAGGCTGCCGACTGGTTCGATGTCCCCGAAGAGGACCGGATAGCCTTCAAGAAATACTACGGCGCCAACATCGACCCGACCCGACTCGTCATCCAGAAGAACGTCGATTCCCTAATCGAGCCCGATTACCCCAAAGATGCCGTCATCTTCAGGCTTGTCAGGCAGTCTCCGGCAATAGTAAGCGATGTCGCCATGCACGACATGGAATTTCTGGCAATGGAAAGCTTCAGAATCGATCTGCGGCGAAGAACTGATTCAGCATTTTTTTGACTTTATCGATAAAAGAAGACGCGTTATTCGGTCTATTATAGGTATCAAGATCCCCCGGCCATGGTGGCCGGACTCAACTAACGGAGCCTCCGGAATGCCCGAGGAGGTTCAGGAAGCTATGCGGTCTGAGTGGTTTGAATTCCTAAAAAAGGATTTTGTTCAAGGCTTTCCGGCTTTCTGCGGCTTTGAAGTCATCCGCGCGGATTATTGCATATTTGAAACCTGCCTGGAGGTCCGCAACGAACACAGGCAGCAGGATGGATTAGTTCATGCGGGAGTCATAGCGACAATGGCCGACCATACGTCCGGATACGCATCCTTTACGACCGTATCGGATGGTTTCCGCATTCTGACCGTGGAATTCAAAATCAACTATTTCAAGCCCGCTACGGGCTCCCTCGTCATCTGCCGATCAAAAGTGATAAACAACGGCAAAAAAATGAAAATTGTTGAATCTGAAATCTTTTCTGTTTCCAATGGCTTAGAAACGCTTGTCTCCAAGGGGATGTTTACCCAGATAGCCGTGGCGTCTAAGGACTTGCCAATTATTTCATAATTGCCAGGTTCTAGTTAAGCCCCAGGAAAAGTATGAAATCTATTTCAAATCCTCCGTAGAAAAAGACTTCCACCCTGAAGCAGCGCGGGGGCACATTTCCGTCAGGTTACAAGTGGAGGAGCTGGTTCCGGGACGCTGCCTCGTTGCCGGAATCATGTTGTTTCCGGTCTTCCCGCGGTTTGTTCAACAAATTCGAGGGCCTCGGCCATATGGAGGCCGATACTGTTGCTGTTAAGGTTCAGATTCTGCATAACCTCGGCGTCAATTTGATACTTCAGGCCGTCTATGCCTGAGCCGATACCGCTCATCAGGACGATAGCGTCAGCGGCATGGATAATAGAGGCGAGACGATCGCCCCCGGCACGGCACGGCTGGTGGTGAGATCGTATGGCAAGGGCGATGTTGGCCGGGATCTGCCACTTCAAACAGACCTCCCCTCCAATATCGGCATGATCAAAGCCGAGTATTTCTTTTTCCGCCTGAAGGAAGGATGTTCCCGCGGGCGAGAGAAAGGTTTTGAAAAGGGAACGACGTTCGGAAATTGGGCCATTCAAGATCAGCTTGCCGCAGTCATGAATCAGTCCCGCTGAAAAGGCATCGTCGGCAAGGGACGGTTGCGCTGTCAGGGCTATGGAACGGGCGCAACCGGCTACCGCCAGTGAGTGCCTCCAGAGATCACCGGAACTCATGCCGTATCCCGACAGTTCCCTCTCCAAGAGACTGCCGGCGCAGGCAAGGGTCAGAAGCTCGTTCAGTGTTTTCATTCCTAAAATAACTGCGGCATTATGAATCGATGATATCGCGCCCGTCATGCCGTAGAAGGCTGAATTAGACACTTTCAATACCCGGGCGGCAATGGCCTGATCCGTTTCTATGATTCTGGCAAGATCCCGAAAAGTCGATCTATCATCAGCAATCAACTGCCGGGCTTTCTGGGCAACCTGCGGCATGGGCGGCAGATCGTCAACTGTTCGCAGTATGCGCTGTTTCAGCAGCTCACCCGACTCATGACCACAGTCGTCCTTTGACGTTGCTGCGTTATCACCGGTGCCACGTTGAATAGCGATTTCAATTACGGCCGAGCAGAAAGGACAAGGGTAGCTTACAAACGACTCTTTCCGCCGGATTGGTTCATCTTTTATGTCGCAGATCTTGCCGCAGTGTTCACAGGTAATGATCATAAAATCTCCTATAAGGGTCTTGGGTCCGCTCAGAGTATCTCTTTATTAACAACTAATCAATAGAGGAAATGGAATGTGGGTGGCAGGAGTTTGCGTGACAAGCATTGAAAAAAGCAGCAGATATTCCACATGGTCAAATGCCATCCGAACCGGCCTCTCTCTGACTTCCGGGGAATACCTGCTTTACGCAGGAACAGGCGGTGCTGGCGTTGGGGATTTGTGACCGGACCTTTCGCCGGCACATCAATCGGTACGAGGAAGGCGGTTTGAACGAGCTGCCAGACAAGCGGTTGACCCAGGCCTCTCATCGCCGCGCTGTTTTTTGTAAAGTTAAGCTGGATATCCATTTCAATGCGTCAGGAGTGAAATCCAGAAAGGGGGCGTGAGGACGGAAATTACGGTGCTCAGAACTATCGACCAGTCATAGCTTATGTATACGGATTTTTGGAGCATGGCGCTGGCGAAAACTATAAGAAACAACGGCGCTATTATTGAGAGAATATCGATCATAAGTTATTTCTCGCGAGCATCCCCCCGTCTACCCAACTTCTTCTTATTCCACAGTTCTTGTCCCTCCCTTGATTCCGAAACAAGTTGCTTGCTGAGTCTTTCAGGATGCGTTAAGTTTTTTCAGCAGATAGGCCATGTTTTGCCCCAGCGATTTCATGGTTTCCATTCCTTCATCGTCCTTGAGCACGTCTCCCGGATTCATTCCAACGCCGAGGCTCCAGTAACTCGCGCCAGGCATAAACATCTGCATGTAGTGCAAAAAGAGATTCATTGAATTGAAGGCCGGAATGGCGCCGGCACGGCGGACTGCCGTTACCGCGGCTCCCGCCTTGCCTTTGAACATGTAATCGTTGGCGCGGCCCACAAAGCCGCAGCGCTCGATAAAGGCCCTCATGCCGGAGGAAACGTCGGAAAAATAAGTGGGAGAGCCTAGCAGGATGCCCTCGGCCGGCTCCATGGCCGAGATGATTTCATTTAGCATGTCTTTTTCCACGGAACATCGCCTGTTTCTATTCTTGAAGCATTTGGCGCAGGCAATGCATCCCTGGATGGGTTTTCCCGCCATCTGAATCAGTTCCGTTTCTATACCTTCCTTCTTAAGCTCGTCAAATACAGCATTCATGAGTATTGCCGTATTCCCGTCCTTTCGCGCGCTTCCGTTCAATCCCACAACCTTCATGCAGCACCTCTCGATATTTTTATTTTAAACATACCATAAGCCTATAAGAAAACGGGGCAATCTTCTCACCCTTAAACACCGAACGGCCCTCTTGCTTTAACAGCACAGGCAACCCGAGATACCCTGGCTTTCGGGAAGCTGCCGCTGAGAAACAAGGCAACCGGACTATAATTACCATAAATGACCTCCATGGAAAAGCAAGGTTATGGCGGGGTGCCTTCTTTCATGGCAATACCTTAGAACAGCTTCAATGTGTGGTTTTGATTCGATCAGTCCACCAGCATGAGGCAGTAGAGGTTTTGTGTTTCCGATTTTTCCTTCAGTGTGGTTATGAAAAAGCCATTATTACGTGCGGTCTGGAAGACGTCTATACCGCAGGATTCCATTGATGGCCTGGTCCTGTCGGGCAGGCGGCACGGCACCCCCTCCACCGCCCCGCATTCTTTGCAAAGAACGCAGGGACCTGCCAGCATGACAAATGCCTTGTAATACCCATCCTTGAACAGTTCCTCCTCGAGCTTCACAAGCATATCGAGATAGGCAACCATAGTCTTTCCTCTTTCCCTGGAGTAGGGGGCCTCGACATGAAAAAGGATGGCGCGATTGTAAGAATCCAGGGTTTGCCTGGTTTCCTCCGGTGTGGGGGTGTGGGGAGGACAGCTGTACCGTTGTTTGTAGGGACAGCCGAAGAGGCACTTGAATCTTACCCATGGGGCCGTAACAACCGTATCGGGGGATGTTATTTTCGCGTTCGTGGCGCCGGCACGGAGGGCTTTTTCACAGTATTTTTCCAGATCGTAAATGTCCATTGCTGTTTCTCCATTTCAATGTTTTTCCTGAACTCAAAATTTCTTTGCCGCCTCTTTAATCAGTTTCTGTACCGGATTGCTGAACCAGCAATCAAGGAAATATTCATTATTTAATTTCGTTTAATCCAATAAGTTTTTTCCCAGATGCCGCAATGCGAAAATCAGAAGTCAAAATCAGTATGTTTCCACCGGCAATGGCATGTCCCGCAATGGCGCAACACGTCGGCACAGGGAGCGTGTATAGGCTCAAAACAAGATCATTGAATTTGTTAAAGAAGTCCGCAAGTTTAGGTCTTTCGTAATTTACCAGCGCCGGCAGGTCAAAGCCAATGCAAAAAAACTTGCTGCTTCCCGTGAGGACCATTCCCCGAAAGTCTTTTCTGATGATATTCCGGGCTTCAAGGAGGTCATCCACAAGTTTCGGGCTGATGGGATTTGTATCCCCGTTGTTAAGATGCAAAACGGCCACATTCCCTCTTTTATCTATCGTGACATTCTTCATATAATTCTCCTGTCTCGTGTATTTATTAAATCGTGAGTTTTGCAGTAGGTCATGACTCACTTTCCCCGGAATCTGGTAAAGTCCGGCATTCGTTTTTCCATGAAGGCCGTCTTGCCTTCCAGGGATTCTTCCGTCTCATAAAACATGCTGAGGCCGCCTGTTCCCAGGTTGGATATACCCATGACGCCATCCGTTTCCCCGTGAAAGGAATACTTAAGCATCTTCAGGGCAGTAGGGCTCTTCTGGAGGAGTTCCCGACACCACAACGCGACCTCTTCGTCAAGCTTGTCCGCGGGGACGACAGCATTAACAAGCCCCATTTCCAACGCCTCTTTTGCTGTGTAACGCCGACACATGTACCAGATTTCCTTGGCCTTCTTCATTCCTACGGCTCTTGCGAGATCTCCCGTGCCATAACCCGGGTCAAAGCTGCCGACACGAGGGCCTGCCTGGCCGAATTGAGCGGTATCAGAGGCGATGGACAGATCACATACTAACTGGAAAACGTTTCCCCCGCCTATCGCGAATCCGTTGACCCTGGCAATGACAGGTTTAGGAATGGTCCGTATCAGAAGTGATACCTGCTGCCATCCCACCTCGAGGGGTAAAGCGGCGACGGTGCCGGAATAACCACCTTTTTCTCGAATCGACTGATCTCCTCCTGTGCAAAATGCCTTGTCTCCTGAACCGGTAAGCACCACCACGCCAACCCCGGTGTCCACCCAGGCATCTGTTAAAGCCTGCGAGAGTTCATAGATCGTCACCGGCGTGCAAGAGTTGTATTTGTCCGGCCGATTGATCGTGATTGTCGATATGCCCCCATTTTTTTCGTAGATGATTTCTTCAAATTCCATCCTTCACCTCCGATTAAGTTTTCAGCTCGTCCTATAATGAGAAAGATGATTATTATCGCTATTGTATACCATACATTTTCCGGGATATGCCCATTACTATTTTTTATCTAATTGAAATATCCCCGTTTTCAGTTATATTGAAAACAGCTTTAACCCCATTGGGCGCCCCTGAATTATCAGTAATGTTGAATCAGCTGCAGGGGTTGTTGATTGTTTGAACTGAAATGAAGCTTGCTTTTTCAGTCATCCACCATATCTGTCAACAACACGCAAAAGGAGGCCACACCGTGCGAAAAATATTATCAATTTCTATTGTTCTTATAATGGCATTCCTGACGGCAGGGATTCTTCAAGCCGGTCAGGGAGGACCTCCGGTCCCCTTTTCGGCTGACTATGTCGTTACGGGAGAAATGTTACAGCGTGGTAAATATTTTGGCGCACCCGAGGGAATCCGTATGGAGATTGCGTCGGACGAACAGTCCTCAGTGATGATCTTCAGCTTTCCCCAGCGGAAAATGTGGCACGTTATGGAGGGGGAGAGAATGTATCTCGAAACTTCCTTTGATCCCGAAGAAGATGTGGTCGGAGGAGATGCCATGGGCGGCCCGGTCCTGGGCGGTCCCTGCGCCGGTTATGACGGCAAGGACACGAAGCTTGGCCGTGAAAAGCTCCAGGGTCGCAACGTTATAAAGTGGAGCTGTGAAGACCTGCGGGAAGGCGTTGCCGCTGTATGGTTCGACGAGCGGCTGCAGATGCCCATCCGGATTGAGAGTGATGAAAGCAGTTTTGAATTTCAGGGAATCAAGGAAGGTCCGCTGTCAGGCTATCTTTTTAAGCCGCCGGCAGGATACATGAAACTTGAAATGCCCTCCCCCTTTGGCGCCGGATCTCTTTCCGGAGCGGCGGAGCGCGCGCCGGAGGGAACACAGGCCAGCCGGTCAGAAGAGAGCGTACAGCCCAGTCAGCCCGAGACTGAAGAGGAGGGAGGAACGGCTGAAATGATTAAAAAGGGCGTCCGCGAAGGAATACGAAACGTATTCGGCCGTTGAGCATTCGCTATCGAAGAATGTGCGGCCCCTTTACAGAGTCATCAGGAGGATTTTATGGTTCGATGCCTGTCAATTATAATATGTCTCGCGCTGCTGAGTTTCATGCTCCCCGCGCCAGCTTTGGGTTCGGAAACAGAGAGTATGAGCGTTCAGGTTAGGGAAGGGCAGATCAGGGCCACTCCGTCCCATCTTGGTTCGGTTGTAGCCCGTGCGTTTTACGGAGACATGGTGGCCCTCCTGGAAGAAAGGGGTGACTGGAGGAAAGTATCCCTCCGTGATGGGAAATTGCAGGGGTGGATGCATTCCACGGCATTGACAAGCAAAAGGATCATTCTTTCGTCGGGAGAGGCCGACGTGAAAACCTCGGTTGTCAGGGGTGAGATTGCGCTCGCGGGCAAGGGGTTTTCCGAAGAGATTGAGGACGAGTATCGCGAGGCAAACAAAGACCTTGACTACACGTGGGTAAACCGGATGGAGGAAGCCGGAACTGATCCGGAACAGATGAGGGCATTTCTCGCAGCCGGGGCCTTGAGTCCCCGTTTAGAAGGAGGCAGGCCATGAAGACATTTCCCTTGCGCACCCTCATACTCTCCATATCATTGGCGGGACTGATCGCCTGCAACGCGGCGGAGCGGATGACGGCCGCTGCTACTGATGCCGCCGAAAGAACTGGCCTGATTACCCGTACTCATGGCGATTCGATACGCGCGGGCATGGCGGCCGTATCAAAAAGCCTGGAGGAATTCACTCCCGAACAGGAATACTACATCGGCCGTTCCGTGGGAGCCGTTATATTATCGAACCATTCCGTCCTTAAGGATCAAGGTGTTCAGTCTTACGTCACGCTGCTGGGACATACTATTGCTGCGGCATCGGACATGCCTGAACTCTTCTCCGGTTATCATTTCCTGGTTCTCGATTCCGATGACATTAACGCCTTTGCCACACCGGGCGGACATGTTTTTATCACCCGCGGCCTCATCAGATGCTGCCGCAACGAGGATGCCCTGGCCGCGGTTCTAGCCCACGAAATCGGCCACATCCAGTTGCGGCACGGAATGCAGGCCATCGAAAAGGCGAGGACCACTGAAGCCCTCACGATCATTGCCAGGGAAGGCCTGAAAACCCTGGGTCCCGGTGAAACGGCGCAATTGACGGGTATCTTCGGCAACGTAATATCAGATATAACCTCTACCATGATCAACAGCGGATACTCACGGTCTTTTGAATACCAGGCAGACGCTGCTGCCTTATCCATCCTCCGGCGCGCGGGCTACAGCCCTGAAGCTCTCGTTGGCATGCTGGAAATCATGGAAAATTACATAGAACCCGGAAGGGCCGATTTTGCAAGGACCCACCCATCACCCCGGAGCCGGATCTCCGAGTTGAAGAAAAACAGCGCGTTGCTTGAAAGCCTTGATATTCCCCGTGTACGCACGGATCGGTTCATCCGGCATGCAGGTCATCTGCTGTAAAAGTATTTTCAGGGAGTCAGGTACGGGGGAATGCGCACAAAATTAATTCCACAGAGCCGCCTTCCGGCAAAACTCCTTCAGGGCCTGGCGGCGGGCATTGTGGGAGCCTTCGTGGCTGTTGCCTTTTTCCTGCCCGGATGGCTGGATCACTGGGAGGCAAGGACCTGGGATTGGCGTGTCAATCTGCTGGCGCGGCCCTCGCCTCACACGGAGAAGATCCGGCTGATTTTTCTTGACCAGGCAAGCCTTGACTGGGCGGCATACGAGAACCATTTATCATGGCCCTGGCCCAGGGAAGTTTACGGGCCGATAATTCAGTTCTGTAAACGGGCGGGCGCGCGCTCCCTTGCCTTTGACGTGCTTTTTACGGAGCCCTCCCGATACGGTGTATGGGATGATAATGCACTTGCCGACGAGATCGCGGAGTTTCCCGTTGCGGCGGCTATTTTCCTCAGCCGCTCGGAGGGGGCTCGAAAAAACTGGCCCGAATTTTTAAGGGACCCCCACCTCCAGGTGATGGGACTCGAAAGATGGGCCGGCTGGGAGGATCATGCCGCCTTTTCCCGCGCGACCTTTCCCGTGGATGAGTTGGCGTCGGCTTCGACACTTTTGGCCAACGTAAACCTGCGTCCCGATCCTGACAACGTCTATCGCAGGATATCGTTCCTCGGGGTCTTCGACGGCAGAGTGGTCCCTTCACTTGGCCTGGCGTCCTACCTGGCATCTGACCCAAATGTGCCTCTGGAAATTCACCCGGGTGTTCTATCCATCGGAGGAAAGGAGATTCCTGTGAATGACCGGGGCCAGGCCATTCTGAACTTCCGTGGACCTTCAGGGACTCACCTTGCCTACAGCGCGGCCTCCATTATTCAGAGCGAGCTTCGCCTGAGAAGCGGTGAAAGCCCTGTAATCGAAGATCTGGAAGATTTCAGGGACGCCTACGTCCTCTTCGGCTTTTCTGCTCCGGGCCTCTTCGATCTTCGTCCCACACCCTTATCCGGCGTCTATCCCGGCGTGGAAATTTTCGCGACCATGCTGGACAATATTCTTTCCGGGGATTTCATCCGGCCTGTTTCGGCGCCTCCGGCGGTTC
>JAQUQY010000049.1 GCA_028715865.1 Syntrophales bacterium | reverse complement strand
GGCCATCATAAGCAATTCCGGTCACTTCAACGTGGAACTGGATATAGAGGGCCTTAAGGAAATCGCCGAATACATGGGCCGTATCCGGGACAACATCGAGGAATACCGCCTTGCCGACGGACGATCCATTTATCTGCTGGGAGAGGGGCGGCTCATAAACCTGGCCGCGGCCGAGGGTCACCCTTCAAGCGTGATGGATATGAGTTTCGCAAACCAGGCACTTTCTGCAGAATATCTGGTTAAATCAGGAGCGGGCCTCGAAAAGATCGTATACTCCGTCCCCGTGGAAATCGACCGGGAAATCGCCCGCCTGAAGCTTGCATCGCTGGGAGTTTCCATCGACATTCTTACGGAGGAGCAGGAAAAATATCTCAACTCCTGGGAAATGGGAACATAGCGCCAGGGAGGGTCGGTTCCGTTTATTCGCCAATTCACAGGCTAAAGGTAGGCTTGTACCTTGTAACTCTACATTCGCGATCATTACTTGCGAATTTTAGCCCGTTACACGGCACCGGTCTGTTTTTTAACAATCCGGCCCGGCCCCGATTGACGCAGTTGCCATTTCAGGTTCTAACCCACCTGAGGAGCATCAGAGTGCCCGCGAGGAAAATGGCGTTCGCCGCCCAGGCCCCCATCACGGGAGGAAGAACGCCAGATTTTCCCAAAGAGACCGTAAAGGCGAAAAGAAGCCAGTAGGAAAAACCCGTTACCACGCCTATACCTATGCCCTGGGCGATACCGCCGCTGCGCTCCAGTCCGGCGGCAAAACACAGGCCGAGGGAACCCATGATGATAATGACCAGAGGAAAGGCAACCTTGCCGTGCAGGTCCACCAGGTAGCGGGTGGCATCGTATCCTTCGGATCGAATCTTGTGGATATATCCCTTCAGCTCACCGAACCCCATTTCATCGGGCTCCCGCTGGACTACCAGGAAATCCTGCGGCTTTTCTGGAAGATTAATAACAGAGGATCGCATCGTTTCAACAACCGGGAAGTCGCCCTCGGGAAACGTAGTGATCATAAGATCATAGAAAACCCAGGCGCCGTCAATCCATCTGCCTTCAGCAGCATCGATTCTCCTTACAAGGTCCATTGAACTGTCGAGATAGTTAATTTTTATACCCCTGATAACGGCCTCGTGGGGATCAAAGACAGCGAAATTGTAAATCCCCTCTTTGCCGCGGTACCATATCTGGGACTGTTTAAAGGTTCCCATTTGCTGTCTGTTCTGTATCTCAACATATTTTATGTGCTTAAGGCGCTGGTTGCTGTAAGGAGTCATAAACTCGCCGACCATAAAAGAAAAAAGCGCTATAGCCATGGAAAACAGTACAAGTGGCAGCGCCACCCGATAGAGACTTGTACCGGCGGCTCTTAGAGCTACAAGCTCACAGTTTTTCGACAAAATGCCGAAAGTTATAAGTGATGACAGCAGTACGCTCACGGGCGTCATCTGGACGAGAATCATGGGAATGCTGTATATAAAATAGCTAAACATCTGGGACAAAGTGGCGCCGTTGCTTATAAACATCCTGATTCTCTGAAAAAAATCAACAATAAGATAAAGCACTATAAGCGATACAAGGATCAGGACCAGGTTTCTGGCGAATTCCTTAAGAATATAGCGGTCTATGATGCTCATCCTCGCGCCCTTTATTTCACTGTAAATATTCTAACCGCCATGATCAGGCGGGCTTATTCATCCGAACCCGGATTTTGTTTTTTATCGCTTCAAAAGCAACGTAAGGCTTTTCGGCGGCGGACTTGAAAAACAGCCATAGCCCCGCGGCGCCGAGAATCACGTTGGGCGCCCAGGCGGCAGTCACGGGATGGATTTTCCCCGTTTCACCCAGGGCGTCTCCTCCAAGCTGCAGCACGTAATAGACCGCGACTATGAACAACCCGATAACAAAGCCGCGGGACTTTGCAGTTCTGTGCTTAACCATGCCCAAGGGCAGAGCTATAAGCGCGAAGACAATACACGTGAGGGGAACGGCTAATCTTTTATTAAGCTCCATAAGCAGGACGTTCCGTTCCGCTCCGGATACCTTGCCTTCGCGCAAATCACGAAGAATCCGGCCTATGGTCATCGATTCCTCGCCCTCTTTCCCGTAATCTGCCCCCGAACCTGAAAGGTTCCCGGACATGTCCAGGGAAATGTCGTAAACCCTGAAGTTCATTGTTCGGTAGGTGTTCAGGTCCCCTCCTACCATGTGGGTGCTCCCCTCCTCCAGCCGGAGAATAACGTCGCCGGAAGCAGCATCGGTGATCATCCTTCCGCTGCGGGCGATTACGGTTACGGGATTCCGGGCCGTCCGATGATCGGATATAAAAACTCCCTTCATGTTCACGCCGTCCATGGAAACCTGGTCCGCGTAGAGCATCAGACCGGGGAAATCATCATTGAAAATTTTTTCCTTGACGCCGATGCCTGCCTTTTCCCTGGCCATTTCTATAAGCAGCTCCCTCCCGGCGATGTTTCCGGCCGGCACAACGTAGATTCCCAGCAACAGGGAGGCGGCAAAAGCCGCGGCAGCCAATACCGCGATTGGAGGCACAAGCTGGTAAAGGCTGATGCCCGCGGATTTCATGACCAGTATTTCATTTTCCCGTGACAGCCGTCCCATACTTATCAATATTGAAATGAGTATGGCTATCGGTATGGTGATGGTAAGAAACGAGGGAACCAGGTATAAGATGAGCTGAGAAACGACCGACAGTCCGACACCCTTGTTAATCATGAGATCCATCAACTGGAGGATTCGTCCCATGAGAAGCACGAAGGTAAGAATAAGGATTATCATGAAAAAAGGATAGAGGGTTTCTCTTAAAAGATATTTATAAATAAGATAATTTTTCATTACTTTCCGGGTTGTCTTTCTGATAATTGGCACATATATCAGTTATTGATGCGAGGTTCAATGTTTCATGATAATTGTAACTTCAGCTGGCCTGCGGGGGGATTGACCTTCATAATATATTTTGTTACAGGTTCATCTTCAATTTTTCAACTTTTGATGAGGAATCTTCCATGATTGATCTTCACACGCATACGATATTCAGTGACGGGTTGCTTGTACCATCTGAGCTGGTGAGGAGGGCGGCCGACCGCGGGTATCGGGCCATAGCGTTGACCGATCACGCCGACCACTCCAACTATGACTTTATCATCCCGCGAATAGTAAATGTATGTTCGGCCCTTTCCGCGGTTCTCAGCATGCACGTAATTCCCGGAATAGAACTCACCCACCTGCACCCCTCTTCCATTAAAGGCCTGACAGAAGACGCAAGAGAGCTGGGAGCCCGTATTGTGGTAGTCCATGGAGAAACTCTTGTGGAACCCGTTCTTGCTGGAACAAATAAGGCGGCAATATTGGCCGGCGCAGACATTCTCGCTCACCCGGGTCTCATAACAAGGAAGGATGCCGACATGGCCGCTGAAAAGGGCATCTGCCTCGAGATTTCGGCACGAAAGGGACACAGCCTGACAAATGGACACGTGGTCAATATGGCGAGACTTAGCGGCGCAATGCTGGTTCTCAACACCGACGCCCATGCCCCGGATGATCTGCTGCCAAGAAAAAGCGCGCTCCGGGTGGCCGCCGGCGCGGGACTGAGCGAAGACGAAATAGAAATTATGTTCGGGAATTCGGAACTCCTGTGCGACAAGGCAAAACTGGGATGAAAGCTGTATTTCTGTCAGACGCCCACCTCTGGAACAACAGGGACATCGGCTATCGTAAACTGATCAGTTTTTTCGAAGAAATCACCGGCACGGTTACCCATCTGGTTGTCGCCGGCGATTTATTCGATTTCTGGTTTTGCGATGAGAATAACATTTATCCGGAATTCAGGGAAATGTATAAGGTCCTGCTTGAACTGAAGCGCCGGGGAACGGACATTCACCTAATAGAAGGAAATCATGACTTTTTTATGGATCAGGCTTTTAACGGGCACGGTATCCGGATATATCCGAACGAAGCGTTGATCGAACTGGGCGGAAAAAAAATTTACGTCTCGCACGGAGACACCATCGACCGGTCCAACCGGCGATACCTTCTGCTAAGGCGATTCCTCAGAAGCAATCTCTTTTACAGCCTGCAGAAAAAAATGCCCTCTGTCCTGCTATGGACAATTGCCGGGATGACCTCTAATTCTAGCAGGAAATACCAGAACAGGCCCGAAGGCATCGTTTCGGTAATGAAACGTTTCGCCAGGGAAAAAATCAGCGATGGAATCGACGCGGTAATACTCGGACACAGTCACCGGCCGCATCTGGAGGAATGCCGGTCCGGAGGAAGGGCCGGCGCCTTCGTCCTGCTTGGAGACTGGGTGACACATTTTTCATACCTGACATTGATAGATGGTAATTTTTCTCTTGAATTTTACAGAGGTAATGGGAGATACGATTAAACCAAACCGCCCTGGCAGTGAGGGGGTAATTTTCCGTCCGGAAAACTCCGCGTGGAGAGGCGCCTTATGAATTTCGGAGGTTTTGAAGCATTTGAAATCCCATCGGGAGATGCTCTCTTTGAAATACTCCCCATTCCTTATGATCTGACATCCACCTACCAGGCGGGCTCCAGGCGCGGTCCCCTGGCCATACTGGAGGCTTCCCAGCAGTTGGAGCTATATGACGAGGAACTGGCGCAGGAAACCTGGAGAGCGGGCATCGTGACCATGGGCGCCCTTGAGGCCGACGCCAGAGGCCCTGAGCATATGATCGGGAAAGTAAAAAAGGAAGCGGCCGCCACTCTGTCCCGGAAAAGAATACCCGTGGCGCTTGGAGGCGAGCACAGCGTCACGCTGGGGATGGTTCAGGCCCTGAAAGAATTCTTCCCATCGATCTCGGTGCTCCAGCTTGATGCACACGCGGACCTGAGAGATTCTTACCAGGGCACACCGTACAGCCATGCCTGCGTGGGCAGGAGGATCATGGAAATCTGCCCGCTTGTGCAGGCGGGGATAAGAAGCATGACGGCAGATGAAGCCGCTCTTATCAAAAGAGAGGACATAATCTCCCTCCGCGCGGAAGAAACCGGCGAACCCGGCTGGATCGACAGGATTTGTGATGCCCTTACTGATGACGTCTATGTTTCCATAGACCTTGACGCCTTCGACCCCTCGGTAATGCCCTCGACGGGCACCCCTGAACCGGGAGGCCTGTACTGGAAAGACGTGCTGCAACTTATCAATAATGTTTCACAGAAAAAAACAGTTCATGGATTCGATGTTGTTGAGCTGTGCCCCCTGCCTGGACTTTTCGCGCCTGACTTTATGGCCGCCAGGCTCGTTTACCGGTTCATGGGTTACCTTGTGAAACATAGAATATTATGAAAAGGAGAAGAATATTGAATCCATTCGTCCCCAAAAAAATATTTTTCACAAAAGGCGTGGGATTCCACAAAGAGGAGCTCCACTCCTTCGAGCTTGCCTTGCGAAGCGCGGGAATTGAAAAATGCAACCTTGTCAATGTTTCCAGCATATTCCCCCCTGGGTGCAAGGTAATCTCATCGAAACAGGGGCTTAAGGAACTGCAGACGGGAGGCATAACATTTACCGTTATGAGCAGGTGTTCCAGTGACGAAGCTCGTCGGCTAATCGCCGCGTCAATCGGTTGCGCCATCCCCACAGACCGCAGTGTTTACGGTTACATCAGCGAACATCACGCTTTTGGTCAGACCCAGAAACAGGCTGGTGAGTACGCTGAAGACCTTGCGGCGGCCATGCTTGCATCCACACTCGGCATCGATTTCGACATTGATGCCAGTTGGGACGAGAAGGAAGAAATATTCAAGATCAGCGGGAAAATCGTGAGAACCATGGAAACAACCCAGTCTGCCATAGCCCGGTCGGGCGGATATACATCAGTCGTGGCAGCCGCGGTATTTCTTTTTTAATTCAAGGTCTTAAACCTACACTTAAACACACATCCCACGGGGGCATCATTCCCCGCACCTGCTCCGCCATTTACACCAAGCCTTAGGGTCATGGCAAAATTTACGGAGAGGAAGCGGGGAGACCCGGGGAGGATGTATGTTTGAAAATCAGGGAGGGCAGGCCTTTTTCGCCCTTGTACCCGCTATCGCGGGCTGTATTGTATTTTATTCACTTTCCCTCGTCGCCCTGGTAAGGCATGACAGAAAACATAGTCTAAACAGGCTGTTCGCTGTAATCTGCTTTCTCGGGGGCCTCGCCAACACCAACATGATTCTTGTGACTGCCGTCACGCAGGAGGACCTGGCCCTTAGAATAGACCGCCTTGTATACATTGTATTCATCTTCAGCGTCCCGCTATACCTGCAATTCACCCACTCGTGCCTTGACGTAAGCCGCAAGTGGCTGGAAAAAGCGGTTTATGCCGTGACATTCTCGATTCTACCCTTTACCCAGTCTGAATATTTTATAAGGGGCCATCAACTCTATTATTTCGGAAGAATAGCCCAGGCCGGCCCACTCTTTCATTTGTTTCTCGCCCTTGCCGCCGCCGTAGTTATTTACTGCCTATTTCTTTTCCTGAAAGGAATTCATAACGCCGGCAGCAACCACAGAAGAAACCGGCTGAAATACATTTTCTTCGGTTTTGGAGTGGGAACCCTGCTCTTCTCTCTAAACGCGGTTCCAGCCAGCGGAATCGCCCTTTATCCTCCGGGGCATTTCACCTTTATCCCCGCTCTCGTTCTGGCCTACGGCGTCCTGAAACATGATCTCCTCGACATTAAGACCGCCCTGGGCACAGGTATTTTTTACCTTTTTTTCGCGGGCACAGTGACTCTATTATACATAGTTATAATATATGCTCTCAGCCATTACCTTAAAGATTTTCCGGGCATAAGCCCCCTTGTGCTGGCTCCTGTTCTCGCTATCCCCGTTTTCTTCATCTTTGATCCGCTTAGAAAGAAAATCGAGCACCTTATGGAACGCTACTTTTTCCGTGGCAGCCACAATTACCGCCTGATGCTGAAAGAGCTGAGCGGTAAACTTACATCACTGCTGCGCCTGGAAGAAATCGGAAATTATCTCGCCGATTCAATCTACACTACGCTTAACCCCTCGGCTGTCTCCCTTTGGGTATTTAACAGGGCAACAGAAGAACTGGAACTCGAGAAAACAAGAGGGCATTTCACTGTAGATCTTCCGCTGATAAGGAAAAATATCATCCAACCCCTGAAATTGCTTTTCAGGGACACCCAAAGCCCTCTTTCAATTTTTTCCCTAACCGCCGGCAACATGGCGGATGATGTTAAAAGCAAACTCGGATTGTTTTTCGAAAGCTCCAGAATCAGCCTCATATTCCCCATCCTTTTCAAGGATAATCTGTCGGGAGTCATGCTGGTGGGTGAAAAAAAATCTGGCGATCTTTATAGTTCTGAAGATATTGAACTTCTGGCAACCATAGCCAACCAGGCCGCTGTGGCCGTCACCAACGCCCGCTCCCTCGAAGAGCTCGAGAAAATGAACCAGCTACTGGAAAAGAAGGTGGCTGAACGGACGGAACATCTTACAAAGCTCATTGAAGAAAAAGAGCGGACACGTCAGCAGCTTATCCGGTCTGAAAGCCTTGCGGCCATAGGTCAGCTGGTTGCGGGAACCGCCCATGAACTCAACAATCCACTTACCGGCGCGTCGAGCCTTCTGGAGTTGTCCCTGGAAACACTTTCCGAATCGGAATATCACCGGGAGAGATACGCCGATGTCCTTGATGACCTGGCCTTCTCCCTTAAAGAGCTGAAAAGGGCGGGAGCCATTATAAGAAGCCTCCTCAGCCTTTCCCGTCAGACAGATGAATTAATGGAGCCCGTGGACATCAACCTGGTCCTTCAGGACGCCCTGAGAATACTGCACAGCTCCCGCAGGAATGCCAATGCTGAGATTGTTGTTGATTTTGACGCCCATGCCCCCGCGATAGAGGGAAACTTCGCCCATCTCGGGCAGGCTTTCATAAACATAATAAAGAATGCCATGCAGTCGCTTCCCGCTCATGGGGGAATCGTCAATCTCATTTCCCGATACAATTCGGACAGGGACTGTATTCTGGTCGAGTGCCGCGATAACGGATGCGGTATCGCGGCCCACCAAATAGGCGAAGTTTGCAAGCCCTTTATGACAACAAAAGCAGTCGGTGAAGGCACGGGCCTCGGGATGTATATTACCCATGAAATAATCAGGGGTCATGAAGGTCTCCTGCATATTGAAAGCTCTCTTGAAAAGGGGACCCGCGTTAAGGTTGAAATTCCAGTTAAACGGAAGCAACAAACATTATAGGAGCTTGACATGACGGGAATGGTAATCGTGGACGACGAAGAAGGCGTAAGAAGATCGGTCAAGCGTGTTCTTGAAAAAGAGGGATACGCGATCCACCTGGCTGAAAACGGTGAAAAGGCTCTGGATATTGTCAGGAGCCATCCACAGGAAATTGGAGTGATCATTTCAGATTTTCGCATGCCTGGAAGAGACGGACTCAAGACACTGATCGAGGCTGCGAAGCTCAATCCTGACATGACACGTATAATGTTGACCGGCTACGCCACCATGGAAACGGCCATCGAGTCCCTCAACGAAGGTATTGACGGATTTCTGATGAAGCCCTTTTCAAACAGTGAGCTGCGGGCCAAGGTGAGGGAATGCACAGTCAAAAGAAGGCTGAAGCAGTTTGTTTCCGAGCAGGTATACGCGGAAATGCACAAGGGACTCGACTGGATGAAGTTCAGGCGCTGCAAGGCAACGGTGTTGTTCTGCGACATTCGTGGCTTCTCCGAAATGTCGGAAAAGATGTCCTGCGAAGAATTGTCCATACTTCTCAACACCGACTATTTCACTCCCCTTGACAACACCGTTTGTGAGTGCGGTGGAATGCTGGACAAGCATGTGGGAGACAGCATAATGGCCATTTTCGGACTTTTAACGGATGAAAAACATGCTGTTATCAACGCTGTGACTTGCGCGAAAAAAATGCTGGAAAAGGTTTCTCCCGGGGAAGGCGGAAAAATTCCTGGCCATCATCCCCTAACGATAGGCATAGGCATCGGTACAGGCGAGGTCATGGCGGGCATGTTCGGTTCCCCAAGAATGAAAGAATACACAGTTTTCGG
>JAQUQY010000048.1 GCA_028715865.1 Syntrophales bacterium | reverse complement strand
AACCAACAGGGTCCAGACTGAAAGTCTCGGACTCCTGGCTGAAAAAGTATCCTATTTTGAAAGAAAGATATCGGAGCTTAACGAGTTTGATCGCAAAATAAGAATTATATCCAATCTCGAGGTTCCCGAAGATGAAGACGGCCTTTTTGGAGTGGGCGGGTCGGTTCCGGAAGAAGACAGTGCCGCGGAACGTCTTTCCGAAACACAACTGAAGCTGATAGACGAAATCCATCAGGAAATTGATCAGCTTCTCGAGGAGTCATCAGCCCAGGAAAGAAGTTTTCGCGAACTCGTCGACTATTTGAAGACGCAGAAATCAATTCTCGCGCGAACCCCCTCTATCTGGCCCGTGGTCGGTTGGGTGACCTCGGAATTCGGGAACAGAAAGTCGCCCTTCACGGACAAGCGGGAGTTTCACAATGGAATTGATATAGCAACACGGCCGGGTAAGGAAATAGTGGCCCCCGCCGATGGAGTGGTCACTGTGGTCAGCAAGGATCGCTACATGGGAAACCTGGTGTGGATAGATCACGGGGACGACGTAAAAACCTGTTACGGACATCTCCGTGAACAGGCCGTTAAAGCCGGTCAGCAGGTGAAGAGGGGCGATGTCATAGGATATGTTGGAAGCTCCGGCCGCAGCACGGGACCGCATTTGCATTATGGCGTCATGGTGAAGGGAGAATATGTGAATCCGCGGCGGTACCTCTTCTAATCGAGATTTAATATGGGAACTGAAGCGGGATTATAATTCTGTGGCGGGTCATTTTTCCCGGTGCCTGTGGCGGCCGGGTTTTTTGTATGGGTATGAGGGGTTATGTTCCAGTATATTTTAAAAAAAATCGTGGGAAGTAAAAACGACCGTGAATTGAAGCGGATATCGGTATATCTCGATGAGATCAATTCTCACGAGCCGGCTCTAAAAGAGCTTTCCGATGACCAGTTGAGGGCAAAGACGGCCTTCTTCAGGGAGAAGATCGACAATGGGGCTGAACTGGATGACATTTTGCCGGAGGCTTTCGCGGTAGTGCGCGAAGCGGCCCGAAGAAATGTGGGCATGCGACCCTTCGATGTTCAGATGCTGGGAGGCATTTCTCTTCACGAAGGAAAGATAGCCGAAATGAAAACCGGTGAGGGCTAAACACTTGCCGCCACCATGCCCATCTATCTCAACGCGCTCACAGGCAGGGGAGTTCACGTTGTAACCGTAAATGATTACCTGGCCCTTCGAGACGCCGATTGGATGGGGCCGATCTACACATCCCTGGGGCTTACGGTTGGAACCGTCGTTCATGGGCTTGACGACCGCCAGAGGCGGGCGGCATATCAATGCGACGTGACATATGGAACCAATAATGAGTTCGGTTTCGACTATCTTCGCGACAACATGAAGTTTTCAATTGACGAATATGTGCAGCGGGATTTTCACTACGCCATAGTCGATGAAGTTGACAGCATACTCATCGATGAAGCGCGGACGCCGCTTATTATATCGGGCCCCTCGGAAGAGTCCACGGATAAGTATGTAAGAATCAACCAGGTGATTCCCAGCCTTAAAAAAGAGGTGGATTATTCCATCGACGAAAAAAGCCGTACCGTGGTGCTAACCGAGGATGGAGTGGCAAAGGTAGAGAAGCTTCTGAAAGTCGATAATCTGTACGAGCCAAGAAATATAGAGATTCTGCACCATGTGAACCAGGCCCTTAAGGCTCACACCCTTTTCAAGCGCGATGTGGACTACCTGGTGAAAGACGGCCAGGTTATAATTGTTGACGAGTTTACCGGTCGTGTCATGCCTGGAAGGCGTTACAGCGACGGTCTCCACCAGGCGCTTGAAGCCAAGGAGAACGTGAAGGTTGAGCGGGAAAACCAGACCTATGCTTCAGTGACTTTCCAGAACTACTTCAGAATGTATGAAAAACTTGCTGGAATGACCGGCACCGCGGACACGGAGGCGGAGGAATTCAAGAAAATATATAACCTTGAAGTTATCGTAATTCCCACGAACATGCCCATGATCAGAGAAGATTATCCTGATGTCATATATAAGACGGAAAAAGAAAAGTTCGATGCCGCCATTGAAGAAATCAGGGAACTGAACCGGATAGGAAGGCCCGTGCTGGTGGGAACCATATCCATAGAAAAATCGGAGCTACTGAGCAAGTACCTGAAGAAATTCGGCATCCAGCACAACATTCTGAACGCGAAAAACCACCAGAGGGAAGCTGAGATTATCGCCGAAGCAGGCCAGCCCGGCGCTGTAACGATATCGACAAACATGGCCGGCCGCGGTACGGACATCAAGCTGGGCAATGGGGTGGCTGATCTGGGGGGGCTCCACATTCTTGGAACGGAGCGGCATGAAAGTCGACGCATTGACAACCAGCTTCGGGGCAGGTCAGGCCGACAGGGCGATATGGGGTCATCCCGTTTTTATCTTTCCCTGGACGATGATCTTCTCAGGATTTTTGGGGCCGATAGAATAGCATCTGTTATGGAGCGTATCGGCGTCCAGGAGGGTGAGCCCATTGAGCATGGTCTTATTTCCAAGGCCATAGAAAATGCCCAGAAACGGGTGGAGGGGCAGAACTTCGATATAAGGAAGCACTTGCTGGAATATGATGACGTCATGAACCGGCAGCGGGAAGTCATCTACAAGCAGCGTCGTGACATACTGGCCGGTGTTGATCTCTGGCAGACCGTCGAAGACATTGTCGATGAACTTATCGACGATATTGTCGACGAGTTTCTTGGGGAGAAGCTTCATCATGACGAATGGAACCTTAAGGGTCTTGACGACATGGTCCTTAAGCAGTTTTCACTGCGTCTCGATTTCGTTAAGCGAAAACCTGACGAAGTGCATCGGGAAGAGGTCGCGACCGAGCTTTTCGATTCAGTTAAAGAGCTGTTCAGAAAAAAAGAAGAAGAATTCGGAAAGTCCATCATGGACTATGTCACCCGAATGATTATGCTCCAGTCCCTTGATACTCACTGGAAAGACCATCTCCTTGCAATGGATCATCTCAAAGAGGGTATAGGCCTTCGGGGGTACGGCCAGAAAGACCCCACCAGGGAGTATCAGCGGGAAGGCTACGAAATGTTTATGGATATGGTAAACCGGGTAAAGGCGAGTTCCATCGAAAAACTCTGCCTTGTTCAGGTACGGCGTGAGGAAGAAGTTTCTGATATCGAGCAGAAGCGCAAAAGGGAATACGTCATGAGCCGCGGGGACCACGACGCGAAGGTAAAAACCGTACGAAGAAAAGAAGAAAAAGTGGGAAGGAACGACCCCTGCCCCTGCGGGAGCGGGAAAAAATTCAAACGCTGTTGCGGGAAGTAGGCTTACTGTTGTTCCCGCGGCTGAAAAAATCCTGGTTTAAGATATTGGAGCGATTATCTTGAAAGAAGTTTTGGAAACGGAACTGAAGGCGCCTGGTTTCAGAGCCAACGGCATAGCATCGGGAATAAAGGAGACCGGCGGCAGGGATCTTGCGCTCATCCTTTCGGACAGGCTGGCGGAAGCGGCGGCGGTTTTTACCACCAATCGCTTCAAAGCCGCGCCCGTTATTCATGACATGAATAAGATCGCTTCCGGAAAAGCCCGGGCTATTATTGTCAATAGCGGTTGCGCCAATGCCGCCACGGGGGAAGAGGGGGTTGCCGCCGCCGCCGCCATGGCTCGCGCTGCCGCCGTTCGGCTTGGCATAAACGAGGACCATGTGCTGGTTGCATCCACGGGAAGCATAGGAAAAAGACTGCCCCTTGACAGGATAAAAGGCGGACTGGACGATCTGGTTGCGGGCCTGAGGGAAGAGGGCATAATGGACGCGGCTGAAGCGATAATGACGACGGACCGTTTTCCCAAGGTCATCAGCCGCCGCGTTATGCTTGGAGGAAAAGAGACTACCCTCTGCGGCATAGCGAAAGGCGCCGGCATGATAGAGCCGAACATGGCCACCATGCTGGCTTTTTTTCTCACCGACGCTGCCGTGGAAGCAAAGTGCCTCAACAGCGTTTTTAAAAAAGTAATGAGTCAGAGCTTTAACACTATCACTGTGGACGGCTGCATGTCCACAAACGACACAGCCATTATTCTAGCCAACGGCCGTGCGGGCAATAGGCCCATAAATCGCCGCTCCCCCGATTACGCAACTTTTCGGCACGCTCTGATGGATGCGGCCGTTACTCTCGCGGTGATGATGGTCAGGGACGGAGAGGGGGCTACAAAAGTCATCGACATAAGAGTTGAGGGCGCGCGGAATCGTGTTGAAGCGAAACGCGTAGCCTATGCCATAGGCAGGTCAAATCTCGTCAAGACCGCATTCTTCGGAGGCGACCCCAATTGGGGCAGGATAATATCCGCCGCCGGATCCGCGGGAGTTCCAATCAAGCCCGAAGGGCTTGAGCTGTATTTTGATGATTGCCTGCTTTTCAAAGAAGGCAGGGGCGCCGGCACGAACATCTCCAGGCTTCAGGAAATCATGAAGAGGGACACCGTAACCGTTCTCGTTAGACTCGACATGGGAAAGGGGTCCTTTCGACTCTTTGCCTCCGACCTCACCCATGAGTACGTTGATATCAACGCCCTGTATCACACATAGCAAAACGGATTGCTCCGCCTCAGGACATTAAAGGGAAAGCTTATGTAGTGCTTAAATCGTGAAATGAGCAATCGCGAGGGGCGTAATCTCTTCTCTTATGGGGTATCCTGCAGCCCTTAATTCTTACGGTCCATGGATAATTTTTCCCCTTCATCAATCTGTTCCAGCGACATCTTCTCTTTCAAATTCCTCAGACTTTCTTCCGCCTCTTCATATTTCTGTGCCGAGGCCAGGGCCAGCCATTTGTAAGCCAGGACATAATTCTTTTCGACTCCCCGACCTTCAGCATACATTGTCCCAAGCTCGTACCGGGCTCCGGGATCTCCCTGTTCGGCTGCAATGGAATACCACCTTGCCGCTTCCATGTTGTCAGTCGCTACTCCAAGTCCCTTGGAGTACATCATCCCCAGAGTGTACTGGGCATCGGAGTGACCCCCTTCGGCTGCCACGGTGTGCCACTTTACTGAAGTACCGTAATCCTGGCGGACGCCCCGGCCACCGTGATAATAAATCAGGCCCAGGCCGTACTGTGCGTCTCTATGGCCCTGTTCCGCTGCCATGGAATACCACTTAACCGCCTCCGCCTCGTTTCTCAAAGTTCCCATGCGGAAATTGTACATGCGGCCAAGATTGAACTGCGCGCAGGCATTACCCTGCGAGGCGGCACGCTTCCACAATTCATGGGCTTCGATATAATCGCTGCGGACGCCCCTGCCATAGGCATACAGAATGCCGAGTCTGCACTGGGCGGACGCGTCTCCCTTAGAGGCGGCCATGCGATACCACTTTGCCGCTTCTTCGTAGTTCTGATGGACACCCAGTCCTTCGTCATACATAATTCCCAGTGTGAAGCGCGCTTCGGTGTTTTCCTGTTCCGCGGCCATCAGGTACCATCGGAGAGCTTCCCCATGGTTAAGGGTCACTCCTCGTCCCTCTGCATGCATCCGGCCCATTTTGAGCTGTGCTTCAGAGTTGCCCTGTTCCGCGGCCATGCGATACCACTTTGCCGCTTCTTCATAGTCCTGATGGACACCCAGTCCTTCGTCATACATAATTCCCAGTGTGAAGCGCGCTTCGGCGTTTTCCTGTTCCGCGGCCATCAGGTACCATCGGAGAGCTTCCTCATGGTTGTGGAGCCCCCCAAGGCCCTCTGCATGCATCCGGCCCATTTTGAGCTGTGCTTCAGAATTGCCCTGCAAGGCAGCCTTTGAGAACCATTTTAGGGCTTCCTTATCGTCCCGCGTTACTCCCCTTCCCTGGGAATACATAAGACCCAGTTCTAACTGTGCCAAGGGTTCTCCCGCCTCAGCTTTCTCCATTGTTTTTTTAAATGATGCAGTGTCTCTACCGCAGGCGGGCAGGAAGACAAGGCAGGCTGCTATAAACAACAGTGCCGCTGAATAAATCAGTTTTTTCTTCAACACCTGGTTCCCTCTCATGAATCTGCCAATATAATTGGATTTTGTGACTACGTACCGCGGGGCGATCCCGGCAAGACCACCCTGTTTTCCCATCCCTTTATCTCCCGAAGCTGAACTCCCGGCTCAACCGCTCAGCTTCGGCTATCTGTTCAGGCGAAAGTTTGTGCTTCAGAAAATCACGCTTTCTTCTGGCAACGTCGGAAACGGCATCATTACGGGACGCTGCGATATCGTACCATTTATAGGCCATAACATAATCCACCGGCATTCCACGGCCCCAGTCGTACATTCGTCCCAGGTTGTACTGGGCGTTTGCATGTCCCTGCTCAGCGGCCATGGTGTACCATTTTAAGGCTTCCACATGATCCTGCTTTGTGTTCCTGCCGAGATCATACATCATGCCCAAATCGAATTGGGCTTCGACCACACCCGCCTCAGCTTGCAGGGTCTTGTTTTTTAGCAAACTGGCGGCGTCTTCCCTGCATCCCATGAAACAGACGAGGGCAAAAAAGACAAAAAGCAGTGCCGGCGCGCAGATCAATTTGTTTTTTAACATCTCGTTCCCCTTTATAATTCTGAAATGATCCTTAACCGGCAGTAATCATTGGATTCGTCAATATATACCGGTATTATTGTTTCCTCGGCAAGAAACAGAATCTTCAGAAGGGCGCCTGACAGGCGCGGTGACGACGGAGGGATAATAATCGCGCCCTGCCGGTTTTTTCAGAAGGCCGGTTGCCCTTTATATTGGAATCATGCCGAGGGGAAGAGTCCGTTCCTTCTTACGTTTGGATAACATCTTTAGGGGCGGCTTATTACACCGGAGCGTAAAAACAGCGCTTCGGAGAAGCTACGACCCCTTCCTTCCTCAACTTGTCAATGATTTTTGATACTTCCTTTTTATCAAGCTTCGCCTTTAAAGCGATGTCTCCCGGTCTCATGGGCTTTCCTTCGCTTTGCAGTGTTTTAAGAACGGCCTTTTCCCTGGCATCCATGTTATCATCCCCGGACAATCAAAATTACTTTTAGAGAATGCCCTGTTTCCGTCTAATCGTCAATAGTTGATTTAAATAATCGTCCCACATTTCCAAACAAAACGAAAGAATCTGCTTCGAAGTGCGGCGATGTCAAGGCATCGAGAGTTTTTATGCCCCAGGAACGGCCTGCCTGGCGATATGTAAAACGAATCAGGAGTGAGAAGCTTTTTTCGTTGTTTAGTGGTCTTATGTCGGTTTATGGTATAAAAAAACATATTATTTTCTCACATACCGTTCTTGGCGCGCGGAAGCCCACGAAACCGGAAAGTCGAGACAGGATGAGCGTTTGCTGATCAGGCTTGGCGAATAAATAGGCATTATTAAAGAAATCAAGCCAAAAAAGGAATCCGATTTTGAAGAAAAAGTTTCTTTACTCCACGGTTATTGATTTTAGTCTTATAACGCCCACGGTCCTGCTGGGACAGGATACATCAGAAAGGTTCAAAGAGGCCTCCCGTAAGGCGTCTTCGGGTGACGCCGAAGCTCAACACAACCTTGGAGTTATGTATCGTCAGGGTCAGGGAGCCCCGCAGAACAACAGAGAAGCGCTCAAGTGGTGGGGAATGGCCGCGGAACAGGGATTCTCCAAGGCCCAATTCCGCATGGGCCTTATGTATTACCTGGGAGAAAGCGTTCCACAGAGCTACAAAGAGGCGGCCCATTGGTATACCAGGGCGGCCGAGCAGGGATATGCCGACGCCCAGAACAATCTGGGCATTATGTATTATTATGGCCAGGGCGTTCCCGAAAATTATGTTCATGCTTATAAATGGTTCTATATCGCGTCGTCGGCGGGACATGACGGCGCGGAACATAACAGGGCCCTTTTGAGCATGGAAATGTTGCCCGCCCAGATTAAAGAAGTCAAAAGTTTGATTGAGATTCAGTGCGATAGGGCAGATTAAAGATATGAGAGGAATTTTTGATGGGCGGCAAAAATAAGGGGTCCGATATTTTAAAACCCGCCGGCGAAGCCTCGAAAACCGGGAGTTTTAACGTTTTCCGCGGGCACTTCCTGCGCATACCCGAATGGAAAGATATGCACCTAAGTGTCTTGTTGGCATCTATCATGGTTTCTGTCGTGGCGGCCATGGTCGTTAATATTTTCTACGGAATCGATATTTTGTATACTCACCTTTTTTATATTCCTATAGTCCTTGCGGGAGTCTGGTATCCCAGGTACGCAGTTTACCTGGCTGCAACTTTAGGGATTCTCCATATCGCCTACGATTATGCTGCCGTGAAGCAATTTAACGCTTGGCCAATGCTCAGGGCAATTATGTTCATAGTTGTCGCTTATGTTACAAGCAGCATAGCTCTTAAACGAGACCGTATCTTTGCCGATCTTAAGGAGGCGGAGGAGGCGCTTCGGGAATCAAGCGAGCGTCTGACAACGGTAATGAACAGTATTGACGCATTTATATACATAGCGGACATGGAAACCCATGAGCTCCTGTTTGTCAATGAATGCGGCCGTAAAGCACTGGGCGAAGATATCGTCGGCCGTAAATGCTGGGAAGCTCTCCAGGCAAGGGACGGTCCCTGTCCTTTCTGCACGAACGACAAGCTGCTTACCGAGGAAGGCAAACCTGCCGGAGTTTATCAATGGGAGATTCAGAACAAGGTCAATGGAAAGTGGTATCATCTTCGTGACAGGGCCATTCAATGGACCGACGGGCGCCTGGTGAGAATGGAAATAGCGACGGAGATCACCGAACGCAAACTGGCCGAGGAAGAGCTCTACAGGATTTCGATCCATGATTACCTTACCGGGGTCTACAACAGGCGGTACGTATTTGAAAGGCTTGATATTCTGGTCAAGGAATACCAGCGGGAGGGAAGGGACTTTTCCGTCTCGATTATCGACCTTGATTTTTTCAAAAAAATCAACGATGTTCATGGACATTTGGCGGGAGACCATATCCTGAAGGAATTTGCATCCATTCTCAAGGCAAGCTTCAGGCCATTCGACCTTGTCGGGCGTTACGGTGGCGAGGAGTTTGTTGCAGTTGCAATGAATATTGATGTGGCGCAAA
>JAQUQY010000047.1 GCA_028715865.1 Syntrophales bacterium | reverse complement strand
GTCGAAGGGCCCGGAGTTAACCAGGACTCCCTCGTCGACATAAGCTTCCGTCATGGTATCCTCATGAAGCGGTTTCTCAGGATTCTGTATGACCAACACCAGCGGAAGATCATATTTCCTGGCGAACTCAAAATCCCGCTGATCGTGGGTGGGAACGGCCATTACGCATCCGGTGCCATACTCGGCCAGAACAAAATTGGCCGCGTAGATGGGCATTTTTCTTTCCGTTACTGGATTCAGGCACCAAGCGCCCAGGAACACGCCTTCTTTTTCATAATAATCGGAAGTCCGCATCAGCCGGTCCTGCTTTTTCACTTTTTCCACAAATGAGAGGACCTCTTCTTCATGAGGGGATCCCTTGGCAAGCCGCATTGCAAGGGGGTGTTCGGCGGCGATTAACATGAAGGTGGCTCCGTAGATGGTGTCCTGCCTGGTTGTGAAAACCTTGATGGGATCTGAGCCGTCGAGCATGGGAAAGTGTATTTCGCAGCCGTAACTTTTGCCGATCCAGTTTTTCTGCATCGTCAGAACCCGTTCCGGCCAGCCCGGCAGCCGATCGCAATGCTCTAGCAGCTCCTCAACGTAGGCCGTAATACGAAAGAACCATTGATCCAGATGTTTTTCCGTCACTTCCGTGTCGCAGCGCCAGCAGAGGCCTGCCTCTACCTGCTCGTTTGCCAGCACGGTCTGACAGCGGGGACACCAGTTGACGGAGCCGGTTTTCTTGTAGGCCAGGCCCTTTTCGTACATCCATAGAAAAAAGAGCTGTTCCCAGCGATAGTAACCGGGTTCGCAAGTGGAAAGTTCCCGGTCCCAGTCATAGCTGAACCCCATACGCTTAAGCTGCTGTTTCATGGCGTCGATGTTCTGGTTGGTCCAGACGGATGGATGAATGCCGTGCTCTATAGCGGCGTTTTCGGCGGGCATGCCGAAGGAGTCCCATCCCATGGGGTGAAGCACATTGAATCCACGCATTTTCTTATACCGGGCAACCACGTCTCCGATCGTATAATTTCTGACGTGACCCATGTGAATCTTCCCCGAAGGATAGGGAAACATCTCGAGGAGGTAGTACTTTTTCTTTTCGTCGTCCTCGGACACCTTGAAGGTTTTCTGTTCCTCCCACAGGCGCCGCCATTTTTCTTCTATGTTATGGGGACTGTATTTTTTCTTCACTATTCGCTCCCTATCTGGATTCATCGGTAGTTGTTTAAATCCGTCGTTTTCCTATCATATTTTATGACAACAATCAAAGCGGGATTGCGGCGCCTGCTTATGACGGAACTGCTTTGACAATCTCGAAACATAGTTTTCCGAAAGGACGGGATTCGGTTCCCTTATTTTTTCCAGAACTCGGGTATGAAAAGGATTATTAACGTGTAGATTTCCAGTCGCCCCGCCAGCATACAGAAGGAAAGGATCCATTTGGCAAGAACGGGAAGGTGACCGTAGGTATGAGAAGGACCGACTGCTCCAAAGGCTGGTCCCACGTTGCCCACGGTTGCGGCTACGGCGGAAAAAGACGTCATCATGTCCAGCCCCAGGGAGGCAAGGGCTATGAAAGCGGTCACCGTCAAAGCAAGATATAGGATTAGGAACCCCCAGATGCTTGCCATGGTTTCAGGATATACGATGCGTGCGCCCAGCTTCACTGACTTGACAGCATGCGGGTGAATGAGGCGGTAAAGTTCCACGTAAGCGTGCTTGATAATAAGCATTATCCTGAGGCACTTGATGCTCCCCGTAGTGGAGCCCGCCGATCCGCCGATAAACATCAGGATCAGCAGTACAGCCTTTGAAAAGAAGGGCCAGGTGTCGTAGTCGGTTGTGGTGAAGCCTGTTCCTGTAATTATGGAGACGGTCTGAAAAGAGGCGTAGCGGAAACAGTTCGCAAGATCATCCATTATATGGAAGCGCAGGTTGAAGGTAATGGCAATTGTGGCCACCAGGACAACGCCAAGGTAAAACCTGAACTCGCTGTTTCTGAAAACCGATCCTATGTTTCCCGTAAAGAGACTGTAGTGAAGGGTGAAGTTAACGCCAGCCGTGAACATGAACAGGGTGATTACACTGTCTATATAGCCGCTCCTGAATTGCCCCACGCTGGCGTCGCTTGTTGAAAACCCACCTGAGGACATGGACGAAAAAGTGTGACAGAAAGCGTTGAAACTGTCCATTCCGCCAAAAATCAGAAGGATAAACTCCATGATGGAAAGAATGATGTATACGAGCCAGAGTGTTCGGGCCGTTTCAGCCACCCGGGGCCTCAGCTTTGATGAGCCCCGGCTGGGAAGTTCGGCCTTGTACAGCTGCATCCCTCCCACTCCGAGGAGAGGAAGTATGGCGATGGAGAGAACAATGATGCCCATGCCTCCCAGCCACTGTGTGAAGGACCGCCAGAAGAGAATGCCCCTGGGCAGGTAGTCAAGGCCGCTGAGTACGGTGTCGCCGGTAGTTGTAAATCCCGACTTGGACTCAAAAAAGGCGTCCGTAAAGCGTGGAAGAACACCGGAAAAAAAGTAGGGAAGAGGTCCGAACGCCGCCGCCAGGATCCACCCAAGCGACACGATAATGAACCCGTCCCGGTGGCTGAGGGTCTGGTCGTCTTCAATGCCAGGCCTGAAAAGGAGGTAGAGGAAGGCTCCGGTGGCGCATGTGAGACCCAGGGAAAGACAAAGAGCCCACAGGTCGCCATCCTTGTAGTGGATGGACCAAAGGACCGGAAACACCATCGCCAGTCCCAGAAAAAAAAGAAGCGCTCCCTGGATGTACAGAATGTTTTTGATTTTCATCCAAAGTAGTCCAGCTTGACGGTCAATATTTTTTCGATCTGGGGAATCGCGGACCGCAGCGTGACAAGAATGACGTGGTCGCCTGGAACAATGACGGTGTTCCCTGTGGGAATTATAACCCGATCGTTTCTAAGGATGGACCCTATTATGGTTCCCTTGGGGAACTTGATTTTTTTCAAGGGGCGTCCAGTTATTTCCGAAGTCTCCAGTGCTATGAACTCCACAGCTTCCGCCTTTTCATCGCCCAGGGGAATAGAGGAAATTATTTTACCCTTCCTGATATAGTGAAGGATCTTTCCAATAGTTGCACGCCGGGGGTTCATAACGCCGTCGATACCGATCATTGGGACAAGGTGAGTGTAATCAACTTTATTGATAAGACAAAGAGCTCTTTTCGCTCCCAGCTGTTTCGCCAGGAGGGCGCCCAGTATATTGGCTTCTTCATCACCGGTAACGGCAACAAAGTAATCGACTCCCTGTATGTTTTCTTCCCTCAGAAGATCCTGGCTCGTTCCGTCTCCCTGAAGACAGATCGTCTTGTTCAGCCTGCCCGACAACAGTTCGCACTGAGCCTGCCTTTTTTCAATGATTTTGGTAGAGATCCCCTTTAATTCCAGTTCCTCTGCCAGGAGCATGGCCGTGTTGCTTCCTCCCATTATAAAAACACGTTCAGCCCGTTCCGTGTCTTTTCCGAAAAAACGCAGGAAATCTGTAACATGTGATGTTTCTACAAAGGTAAATATGTAATCCCTGGCCAAAAGCACAGTGCTTCCGGTTGGTACGACAAGCTCGTTGTTACGAACAATTGAGGCTATGAGGGCCTCTCCGCTGTAAAGGCTGCTGAATTCCTCAAGGTTTTTTCCAACCATGGCGCAGCTCCGGTCTATGGAAAATGCGATCAGTTTTATTCTTCCGTCAGCAAAATCCATGACCTCGGAAGCGCCGGCGTATTCCATGAGGCTGATCGCTTTTTTAACGGCTTCCCTTTCGGGATTGATGCAAAGGTTTATGTTCAGATAATCTTTGCCGAAAAGTGCTGTCTCCTGGTCAAGGTCAGGCGTTCTTATCCGGGCTATCTTTATGGGAACTTTTGATTTGGCTGAGGCGATAAGGCATGCAACGATATTGGTTTCGTCGCTGTCTGTTACGGCGACGATCATTTCAGCCTGGTCGATTTTAGCCTTCTTGAGAATCCTGGGGCTGCTTCCGCTTCCAAGGATGGTCTGAACATCAAGGTTTTCAGAGATGGACTTAAGCCGCGTTTCGTCCTTGTCGACAAGAATTATGTCGTTGCCTTCCCTGGAGAGAATGTCCGCGATACTGTAGCCGACTTCACCAGCCCCGATAACTATTGCCTTCATGGGGTTCCGCTCCTTTTATCGCAGATTGAGTTTTATGAAGTTCACTTTACTCATCAGGGGCATCTTCAACGGTTACCCGTTGATCCGATCGGGCAGCTGCTTCGCGAAGAGACTGCTTCACATCCTCAAGATATTGTGGGATTTCAATAAAATGCACTGATGGCCACAGGTCTTCCGGCTCATTCGTAACCGAAAGCGAGTCCACCATACCTAAAAGAAGTGCCTCCACCAGGGAAGCAACAGGAAGATCACACCGGCCGGTTCCGGGTATTGAAACGGAGAAGTCGTGACAGCCGATACCCCTCATCGTGTTTATTATGGCTCGTCCGGCCTGGTGAATTCGTTCCCTGTTCAATTTTTCCAATTCTCCAAGGCCAAGAAGAAGTATCTTCCATGGTGACAGCGCCGACCGATCAGGATAGAGTAGAACCTCTTCACCAACGGATCCGCTCACCCTACCCTGGGCCATGGATTTTGAGATCAGGCCGTTAAGCCTCCAGTCCACCATGCCCGCGTAGCCCCTGGGCGGCTTTTCGTCGGAAAAAAGGGCCAGCGCCAGTCCCTCCTGCCGCAGATCATGCACGGATGTTGCGGACACGCTAATCTTCATCGTTCCTTTGCATGCGAGAGTAAAAGGCATCGAGAATTCCATTTACAAAGGCTCCCGAATTCTCAGAACCGTAATATTTTCCAAGATCTATGGCCTCATTGAGTGTGGCCTTGGGCGGTATTTCATGCAGATAAAGTAACTCGTACACAGCCATTCTCAGAATATTCTTGTCGACCCTGGCCATCCGGTCAAGGGACCAGTGATCGGAGCACGCTTTGATCAGTTCATCAATCTCGACAACGTGTTCCATGGTTCCAGATATCAGTGTCGATGCAAATTCACGTGCGATATCAGGAGCATCGAAGTTGGCCCAATAAACTTCTATGGCTTCCTTAACATCCATGCCGGTCATGTCTATTTGGTAGAGAACCTGAAGGGCGATTTCCCGCGCCTTTCTCCGGTGACCCATTCATGCCTCGCTTTTTACAATGCCTTCAGGAGATTAGACATTTCGATGGCCGAAAGGGCGGCATCCCAGCCTTTATTGCCGGCCTTTGTTCCTGCCCGCTCAATAGCTTGTTCCAGGGTGTCCGCGGTCAAAACGCCAAATGCTATGGGGATTTCCGTTTCCAGCGATACCTGCGCGACTCCCTTTGTAACTTCAGCGCTTATGTATTCGAAGTGAGGGGTAGCCCCCCTTATGACCGCTCCGAGGCAGATGATGGCATCGAAGGCGCCGCTTTTTGCCATTTTTTTTGCCACCAGAGGAATTTCAAAGGCGCCTGGCACCTTAACAAGGGAAATGTCTTTTTCACCGGCCCCGGACCGCTTCAGGGCATCCAGGGCGCCTTCCACGAGACGGGCGCATATAAAGTCGTTGAAACGGCTGGCCACAATCCCGAATTTCTTGCCCTTCGCTTCTATTTTTCCTTCTTTGAGATTAACCATAATCACGTTCTCCTCCGCTTATGATGATTCTCATGACGCTCGGCTTGGAACACCGGTTTGCGCGCGCATCAGGATTCCAGCAAGTGTCCCATCTTCGCTTTCTTGGCTTCAAGATATCTAAGGTTGTTTTCGTTTGGCGCCACCACGATGGGAACCCTCTCCAGCATCTCCATGCCATATCCTTCAAGCCCTATAATTTTCTTGGGATTATTGGTCATCATCCTCATCTTTCGAACCCCCAGGTCCACCAGAATCTGGGCGCCTATGCCATAGTCCCGAAGGTCGTCTTTGAATCCGAGATGGGTGTTGGCCTCCACTGTATCCATGCCCTGTTCCTGAAGGCTGTATGCTTTTATCTTGTTGGCAAGTCCGATTCCTCTTCCCTCCTGGTGCATGTACACGATTACACCAGCACCTTCCCGGTCAATGATTTCCATGGCGCGATGAAGCTGGTCTCCGCAGTCACAACGCAGCGATCCGAAAAGATCGCCCGTTACGCATTCAGAGTGAACCCTGACCAGTATGGCTTCGTCGGGATGGATCTCTCCCTTAACCAGGGCTATATGTTTCATATCATCAACGTCATTTTCGTATACTATGATCCTGAAGTCGCCGCCGTAGGCGGTGGGAAGGTTCGCTTCCGCTACCCTCTTAATGAGGCGCTCGTGCTGCATTCTGAAATCGATGATGTCCGCCACGGTGACAATTTTGAGATCATGTTCACGGGCGAATATCTCCAGGTCTGGCATGCGGGCCATTGTTCCGTCATCCTTCATAATCTCGCAGATGACGCCTGCTGGTTTCAGCTTCGCCAGGCGTGCCAGATCCACGGAACCTTCCGTCTGCCCGGTCCTGACCAGGACACCGCCGCGCCTTGCCCGGATGGGAAACACGTGGCCCGGACGGACCAGATCATCGGCCACGGCATTGTCGGCTATGGCCGTCTGGATTGTCGTGGCACGGTCCTTAGCCGATATGCCCGTGGTGACGCCGTGTCGAGCCTCGATTGACACTGTGAAGGCAGTTTCAAAGCGGGACTTGTTGTTTGTTACCATAGGTGTCAGGTTGAGCCTGTCCGCGATTTCTTCTTCAAGAGAGAGGCAGATAAGCCCCCGTCCATATTTCGCCATGAAATTGACAGCTTCCGGCGTAATGTATTCTGCCGCCATGCAGAGATCACCTTCGTTTTCCCGATCCTCGTCATCCACAAGGATGATCATCTTGCCCTTCTTGATGTCTTCTATACCTTCTTTAACGCTGCTTATCATTGTTTTGCCTCATTATGAAAATCCATGCTTTGCCAGAAAATTCATGTCGATTGTTCCCCTGTCGGGGTGAAGAAGTTTTTCGACATACTTTCCGAGTATATCCGTTTCTATGTTAACCCGGTCGCCGGCCTTTTTGAAGCCGAGAGTTGTTTTTTCAGCCGTGTGGGGAATGATATTAACATGAAAGCGGTTTTTTTCACATCCGTTCACGGTCAAACTGATTCCATCAACAGTAACGGAACCTTTTTCCACAATGTATCGCTCGAACCGCCCGTCGATTTCAAAGGTGAATATTATTGAGCCGGATCGAGGAATCCTCTCCCGAATGACACCCACGCAGTCAACATGTCCCAGAACCAGATGTCCCCCCAGGAAGGAGCTCATCCTCAGGGCCTTTTCCAGGTTGACCCGGTCTCCCGGTTTAATGGAACCAAGCGTTGTTTTAGAGAGCGTTTCGGCGGACACATCGACGGTGAATACTCCGGGCCTGAACTGCGTAACAGTAAGGCAGACTCCGCTGACGGATATGCTGTCGCCAGGGTTTATGTCATTGAGGTCCATGATTGTCTCGATGCGCATTGTCGCGTCCGCCCCGCGGGACGTCATTGCCTGCACAGAGCCAAGACTTTCAACAATGCCTGTAAACATGAAACCCTTTCTCCCTTTCCGGGAAATCTCCTCTGGGCATTCTACGGCCTTCTCTCTTTTTTCCCTGTCTTTGTGTTCAGGACATCCTTGAGCTCTTCCATGAAGTCGTTGAGGTCCTTGAACTGTCTGTACACCGAAGCGAATCGAACGTAGGCGACGCCGTCGAGGTTGTGGAGCTCTTCCATGACCTTTTCTCCGATTGCGGTGCTGGGGATTTCTTTCAGTTGGGTTTCTTGGCGGAACTTCTCTATTCTGTCAACCACCGCCTCTATGTCGTCCATGCTTATGGGACGCTTCTCGCAGGCCTTTTTCAATCCGCCTAGTATTTTAAGGCGGTCGAAAGCTTCCCGGCGCCCATCCTTTTTAATAACTACGGGGATGACATCCTCAACGTATTCATAGGTTGTGAAACGTCGTGTACAGGCCAGGCACTCCCGGCGCCGCCTGATGGAGTTGCCCTCCCTGCTGAGACGGGAATCGATGACCTTGTTTTCGCTGTGGGAGCAAAAGGGACATTTCATCGCTGGATTACCTCAATGCCTGCCTCATCGAGAAGACCCCTGGAAAGATCGTCACGGTAGCCGTTCCGGTAAAAGATTGACTTGATTCCGGCATTGATTATCATTTTTGAGCATATGATACAGGGATGGTTTGTACAGTACAGAACGGCTCCCCTGATCCCTACGCCATGAAGAGCGGCCTGGATGATGGCGTTTTGCTCGGCGTGAAGCCCGCGACACAGTTCGTGACGTTCTCCCGAGGGAATGTTCATCTGGTCACGAAGGCAGCCTCTTTCGGTGCAGTGAGAAATGCCGGAGGGCGCGCCGTTGTAGCCCGTCGCCAGTATGCGCCTGTCACGGACAAGAATGGCTCCGACTCGCCGCCTGAGGCAGGTGGATCTCATGGAAACTAGCTCCACGATGCCCATGAAGTACTGATCCCAGCTTGGGCGATCCATCGTTGCCTCTAGTGGTGCTTCCATCGGACTTTGCGGGTCTTCTCACTATAGTGGAGAAGAACCCGTCCTTTCGCCTTCAGACCTTTATTACAGGGCGAGCCTGGTTTTATAGAGCGGGAAAGCATCGCAGAGTTCAGCCACTTCCTTCTTTACCTTAGCGATGCTGTCATCATTATTAATGTTATCAACTATGTAGGAGATCATGCGGGCGATGGCCCTCATTTCTTCTTCCTTCATGCCCCTGGTGGTGGCGGCCGGCGTTCCCAGCCGTATGCCGCTGGTAACCTGGGGGCTTCTGGTATCGAAGGGAATTCCGTTTTTATTGGTTGTAATGCCGGCGCGATCAAGCGCCAATTCGACTTCGCTGCCTGTAAGCCCTTTGTCTGTAAGATCAACAAGCATGAGATGATTGTCGGTTCCCCCCGACACCAGGCGGAGACCCCGGGACATGAGCTCTTCGGCCATGGCCCTGGCGTTTTTGATGATCTGCTCCTGGTAGGCTTTGAATTCCGGCTCCAGGGCTTCTTTGAATGACACTGCCTTGGCTGCTATTATGTGCATCAGGGGGCCGCCCTGGCTTCCAGGAAAGACCCGGCTTTTAA
>JAQUQY010000046.1 GCA_028715865.1 Syntrophales bacterium | reverse complement strand
ATCCCACGGGGCTTCGCGTTAACTAATGACCGCTGAATAGTTAGCGGATTATGTGTTGGCTCCCCAGCGCGGACTCGAACCACGGACCCGATGGTTAACAGCCATCTGCTCTACCGACTGAGCTACTGGGGAATATCTTATTATCAAGAACCTGCCCCACGGACCCGATGGTTAATCCCGCCATGCGGGACTCTACCGACTGAGCTACTGGGGAATGTTAATTGTCTGAAACTTATTTTCTGTAGTCTGGTAGAAGGCTTCCCGGACCAAGGGAAGCCTTCTACCAGACTAATCTTGATTTTTCAACTATTTTGTCGGCTTTTTTACCGGCAACTCACGCAGGTGGTAAGTTCTGCGAAGGGTACGCCCGTTTTATTCGATATCCAATCAAGTTGTTCTTCCGGGGCGAAGTAGCGTCCGCAATCTGAGCAGGAAACCATTTTGAATACCTTGTTCCAGATAATCCTTCGGTCCCCTTCTTCTTCCATCTTCACATGCCCCGTGGGACAGGCTACTACGCAGGAGCCACAACCGATGCAGGCTTTCGGTTCGAACGTGATTGAGGGTTCATCCACCTCCCTGTTGAGGCCGCGATCCTCGAAAGTGAGTGCGTTCACTCCCACAATTTCCCGGCAGGTTCTCACGCATAGCCCGCATAGAATGCAGTCGTGGTCATCTTCGTCTTCTTCGTACACTTCCACGCCGAGGGACTCAGCCATTTTCCTGACTGCCTCGGTTCCTGGATACTTCCTGTATAAAAGGGATGCGGCAAGTTTTCGACTTTCCTTCACCGCGTCGGAGGCTGTTCTGATCTCAAGGCCTTCCTCCGCGGTCGTGGTGCAGGAAGCCGCCAGCTCCCATTTTCCGTTAGCCTTTACTTCAACCGTACAGAGCCGGCAGGCGCCGAAAGGACTGAGGTTAGCGTGATGACAGAGGGTGGGAATATGTATGTTTAATTCATCCGCCTTCTCCAGTATCGTAGAGCCTTCCTCGGCTTTGATCTTGCGCCCGTCTATTTGTATGGTAACCATGCTTTTCCCCTTTTTCATATAATCCTGGTGTCTGTTGCTCTTATGTTATGCCTGGTTCCAGACAACAACCCGATAGCATCGAAGACAGCGCTTCGCTTCTGCCATGGCCTGTTCCGGAGTAAACCCGCCTTCAACCTCATCGAAACCAGTAATCCGCTCTTTCACGTCCATGTGAGGTGATTTAACGGCAGTCGCCTTTGCCACAAAGCCTGTCGACCTCTGCTTATTGAGGTCTACGCCGGCAAATGACATTCCGTCCTGTTTAACGGATTCTCCCTTCAGCCAGGAATCGATGCTTCTGGCAACGCGATTACCCGCGTCAAGGGCCTCGATCAGCGTTGCAGGACCAAGGACGCAGTCTCCGCCCGCGAAGATTCCAGGCACTGATGTTTCAAAGGTGACCGGGTCCGCTTTGATAGTTCCCCAGGATGTCACGTCCAGCTTATTCGAACCGCCCACCACAGGAAGGATAGGGTTCTGACCGATGGCGGAAATGATCATGTCCGCTTTAACCTTGTATTCCGAACCCTTCACGGGGACAGGCCGGCGCCGTCCGCTTTCGTCGGGAGCGCCAAGTTTCATTTTCTGGCACTCCACGGCCTTGAACACTCCCTTTTCGGCGATTATTTTTACCGGCGCCGCCAGGTAGCTGATTTTCACTCCCTCTTCAATGGCTCCCTCGACCTCTTCCACGCTGGCCGGCATTTCCTTGCGTGTACGCCTGTATATAATTTCAACGTTTTTGAAACCAAGGCGCATGCAGCTTCGGGCACAGTCCAGCGCGACATTGCCTCCACCGATCACGATGACTTTATTGCGGGGCTCCACAGACTTTCCAAGGTTCAAATCACTGAGGAATTCAACGCCGTCCACAAGCCCTTCAATCTTTTCATCTTCGCCCTTTACTCCCATTGCGTTTCCCTTGTGGGCGCCAACTGCTACAAATACAGCCTTGAACCCTTTCTTTTGGAACTCTTTCATGTCCAGCTTATCAATTTTCGTGTTCAGGCTGAACTTGACCCCCGTGCGCTTTATGAGGTCGACTTCATGGTTTACCACGTCGCTGGGAACCCTGTATTCCGGAATGCCGGCTGTTACCATTCCGCCCGCCCTGGGAAGGGCCTCAAATATAGTTACGCCGTAACCCATGGCGCGGAGCCGGTAGGCCGCGGCCAGACCGGCGGGACCGGCGCCTACAACAGCAACGTTCTCACCTTTTCCCTTATCCGGCATTTTCAGTGATGCGGAGCCGCTTGCCAGTTCCTGATCCGAGGCGGCGCGCTTCAATAGCCTTATGGCCAGGGGCTCATCCATATCAGACCGAACACAGGCCGCTTCACAGGGATGGGTGCAGGCGCGACCGATGGTGCCGGGCATAATGCAACGCTCGCGGATGAGTTCCAGGGAACCACCGAAACGGCCGTTTCTGATAAGTTCAATATATCCTGGAATGTCGAGCCCCCCAGGACAAGCGTTTATGCAGGGCGCCGTTACTGATACGGAATAGTTGCCAGCGTTAGGCTTTCTTTCGCCCTTGGCGAGGGCCTGGAAATCGGCCTTGAAGTGCTTCAGGGCGTCCAGAAAAGGGGTAAATGCCGTCCTGCCGAAGGCGCACTTGCTGTTGACGGATGCCTGCCGGGCGATTTGCTCCATTTCGGAAGGAGCGTTCTTATCGATCAGTCCCGCCGACAGTTCATCCATGATGTCAAGGAGGGTGTCGATTCCTATCATGCACACGGAACATTCACCGCATGACAGCTTCCTGGCTTCCACGAGGTATCGAAGTGAAAGCGAAAGAACATCTTCCTTCGGGTTTGACATCACCAGACCGTTCCAACCCATGAGAGCCGATGGAACCGCTCCCTTTCCAAGACGGGGGAACTGGGATCCCACGGCTTTCGCCTTTGACGAAGAGCCCTTCCGATTGTCTATTATTTTTCCTTCCCAACTGCTGAATGCTATATTCTTCATGCCTGAATCACCTTATGATTTGTCTTCGTCGTTAGTCAGCAAGCTCTTTCCAGGAATGAAGCCCCTCCACCTTGTCCATGAGCTTCCGGTACTCGAGGGTAACCCGGTCCTGGATTTCCTGTATTCTGTCCGGCGTAAGATGCCTGAATCTGCCTTGCTTCTTTATGTACAACTCCACAGGCTTCAGAAACTCAGGCTGGTAAGTCATACGGTATTTGCCGTCTTCCACCTCGTAGAGCGGAAAGACGCCCGTTTCCACAATGAGTCTCCCCACCTTCACGCACTCTGATGAAGGCGTTCTCCATCCTGTGGGACAGACGCTCATGCAGTGTATGAAACTGGGGCCCTTCACCTTACGGGCCTTCCTCACC
Organism: Syntrophales bacterium; assembly: GCA_028715865.1. Lineage (GTDB taxonomy): Bacteria > Desulfobacterota > Syntrophia > Syntrophales > UBA2210 > MLS-D. The sequence continues at coordinate 5,965 of JAQUQY010000046.1, read as the reverse complement.
TTGGTCATAAAATCCACCGGATAGCTGTGGCAGGCCGTTGCGACGTAGGACACGCCGTGGGCCACCATGATCTCAGTGATGTTTTTCTTCCACTGGCTTTTACCTATGCTGGCTGCCCCGGCCGGATTCGTCGTCGTTGACGCGCCAAATGGCGTGGCTCCGGAACGCTGAATCCCTGTGTTCATGTAGGCTTCGTTATCGAAGCAGATGTACAGAACATCATGACCCCTCTCCATGGTGCCCGAAAGGGCCTGGAATCCGATATCGAAGGTTCCCCCGTCACCGCCTATGCAGACGGTTTTCACGTCCCGGTCGGCGATTTTCCCCTTGCGGCGCAGTATCTTCAGGGCCGCTTCTACGCCCGCGCCCACGGATGCCGAGTTGGGAAAGGCGACGTGAATCCAGGGAAGTTCCCATGCCGTCGTGGGATACATGGTTGATATGACTTCCATGCAACCCGTGGCGTTGACGATAACCGTATCCTTGCCCAGTGCTTTGCACATGAGCCGGATGGCCAGGGCCTCGCCGCACCCCTGACAGGCGCGGTGTCCCGGACTGAAATACTCTTTTTTGTCCGTAAGCTTGGGAGCATACAGATCAAAGTTTTCAACTATATTCATGATCCCCTCACACCGTAAATTTCGTAATCATCCATGGGTTTCGTCTTCAGGGCCTTTTGAGCCTTTTCGACGATCTTCACGAAATCGACAACGGGGACATCCCTGCCGCCGAGTCCTATAATCTGGTTCATCACAAAGGGTTTTTCGGGCTGATCATACAGCGCTGATCTCACCTCCGAAAAGACCGGTCCTCCAGGTCCGCCGTAGGAAACTGCCCTGTCAAGAACAACAAGCACCTTGGCTCCCTTGACTGCCTTTCTTATTTCTTCGAATGGAAAAGGCCGCCACAGGCGCAGCCTGATCAGCCCCGCTTTGACTCCCTTTTTTCTCATTTCATCCACGGCGACTTCCGCCGTTTCTCCCATGGATCCGAGCGTAAGGAGGACGATCTCGGCATCTTTTGTCTTGTAACCCTCTACGGGCTCATAGGAGCGTCCGAATTTCTGTTTCCATTCCTTCCATACTTCAAGAATCACCTTCCTGGATTTTTTCAACACCTCATCCCGGGCCTTGCAAGCTTCATTGTAAATGTCGGGAAGGCCCAAGGTTCCCATGGACACGATATTGTCCGGATGAAGCGACGCCAGGGGTTTAAACGGCGGAAGAAAAGCGTCCACTTCTTTCTGGTCAGGCATTTCCATGGGCTCCACCACGTGGGTAAGCTGGAAACCGTCAAGGTTAAGGTTCACCGGAAGCATGACATCCTTATGCTCAGCTATCTTGAACGCCTGTATGGCCATGTCCACCACTTCTTGGCCGTTATTCGCGAACATTGATATCCAGCCCGCATCGCGCTGGTACATGATATCGCTCTGGTCGTTCCATATATTGATGGGACCAGAAAGTGCCCGGTTTCCGATGATCATTACTACGGGGAGCCTCATGGCCGGGACGATGGGAACAATTTCCGACATATAGGCGAGCCCCTGGGAGCTGGTCGCCGTAAAGGTACGCGCGCCGGCGCCTGAGGCCCCGCAACAGGCGCTGAGTGCGGAATGCTCCGACTCCACACAGATAAATTCAGCGTCCAGTCTCCCCTCAGCGACGATATCGGAAAGATGCTCAGGCACGTGGGTGTTTGGAGTGATTGGATATGCCGCGATGACTTCAGGGCGGCAGAGTGCGACCGCCTCGGCGGCGGCAATGGCTATTTCCATTCCTATTCTCTTAGACATTGGCTACACCTCCTCTTCTACCATCGTTATGGCGCGGGGCCAGCACTCGTGAGCACAGATTCCGCACCCTTTGCAGTAGTCGAGATTTGCCTCGAAGTAGCCGTCCGCCTTCTGGGTAACACACCCCTCGGGACAGAATATGTAGCAGACGCCGCAGCGAATGCACTTGCTCTCGTCAAAAACCGGACGATCAGCCCGCCAGGACCCGGTCAGGTATTCCCGGGCGCTGCCCGGACGAAACACCATTAAGCCGGGATTGATATCCTGCCAGCCTTCCGGCCATTTCTTCTTTTTTTCCATTGGATTCCACCCTTAGATGTTCTAAGCTGCTTTGGAAATTTTCAGTTCGTTGTAAGCCCTGGTCATGGCCTTAACATTACGCGGCGCCAGCCGCCCAAACCGCTCTTTAAGAGGCGCTTCGGCCGACTCCATTTTTACCAGCTTCGTGGCCCGCATAAGAGCGCCCAGCATTGTGGTGTTCGTAATGGGCACGCCAAGTTCCTCCCGGGCGATATGGGCCGCGTCAACCGTGGCTATGATTCCCTTGAATCCCGTCTGCTTTCTCACTTTATCAGGACTCTCCGCAGTATTGACAATGAGAATACCCCAGGGCTTGAGGCCGTCGATAACGTTAATCGTCCCCATCAGGCTGGGATCAAGAACGACAACAACATCGGGCTGGTAAATCCCGGACCTGACCTTGATCCTCTTTTTGTCAACGCGGTTGAAGGCTGCCACCGGAGCACCCCTTCTTTCAGGACCGAAACTTGGGAACCCCTGCGCGAATTTACCCTCCTCTATGGCAGCCAGCGCAAACATCTCGACGGATGTAACCGCTCCCTGACCGCCCCGTCCATGCCACCTTATCTCAACCATACAGCACATCTCCCATGCGATTTATTGAAAGAGGACATATAAATAATATCCACTAGCCTGTCAACTAAACTTTTCAACAAAAGGACCTCCTTCAACTGTTTCGTAAAGATCCCCTCCCTTGCAGTCATTTATGACAAGGAGAGGCAGCTCTATTACCTTTAGTTCCATGATCGCTTCCGGCCCGTCCTCTTCATACGCGATAACCCGGGCCGAACTCACCTTGAGGGCCAGCAGGGCCGCCACGCCTCCGGGAGCACCCAGATAGACCGCGTTGTGGCGCGCCATGGCTTCTCGAACTTCCCCGGAACGTCTCCCCTTGCCTATCATTACCCTAAGCCCTTTTTCGATCAGTGTGGGCGTGTAACGATCCATGCGCCCGCTTGTTGTAGGCCCGATTGAACCGATTACCCGACCGGGAGGCGTAGGCGTCGGGGCAGCATAGAAGATAACGGCATCTTCGAGGGCGAAGGGAAGCTTTCGTCCTTCTGCGATCGCCTCGCATAGTTTTCTGTGCGCAACGTCCCTGCCTGTTATGACGGTTCCCGTTAAAAGGACCCGGTCCCCCACTCGAAGCCTTTTACGGCTTTCTTCGCTGGTCGGGGTTCTCATCACAATATTTCTGTTGTTTTTCATAGAACCGCTTCCCTGTGGCGCGCCGCGTGACACTGGAGGTTAACCGTCACGGGAAGGCTGGAAATGTGGCATGCCGTCACTTCCACGTGAACCGCCAGGGCCGTAACTCGGCCCCCGTAGCCCTGTGGACCGATTCCGAGGTCGTTTATTCTGTCAAGAAGTTCCCTTTCCAGTTCACGAAGGTTTTCATCCGTCTGAAAGTCCGGATCCAGGGGCCTGGCGAGAGCTCTTTTAGCAAGTATGGCGGATTTTTCCAGCGTTCCCCCTATTCCAACACCGACAATGACCGGCGGACAGGCATTGGGGCCGGCCTGGCGCACAGTTTCAGTAACCAGATTTTTAATTCCTTCAAGGCCCGCCGAAGGAACAAGCATACGGGACACGCTCATGTTTTCACTGCCGCCGCCTTTGGGTAACGCCCTGATTCTGATTCTGTCTCCCGGAACTATTTCAGTGTGTATTACGGCTGGCGTATTATCGCCTGTGTTCTTTCTCGTCAATGGGTCGCAAAGGGACTTCCTGAGATATCCTTCGTCATAAGCCCTGCGCACTCCTTCCTGAACCGCGTCGGTGAAACTTCCGCCGATTACATGGACGTCCTGTCCCAATTCAATGAATAACACCGCCAGTCCCGTATCCTGACAGATAGGAATCAATTCTTTCCTGGCCAGGGTGATGTTTTCTATCATTTCCACCACCGCAGCCCTCGCACGCCGCGACTCTTCCCTTGTCAGGGCCGATTTCAGGGCCTCCAGGACATCTTCACCCAGGTTGTTGCTCGCCTGAATGAAAAGATCGCGCACGGCATCCGTGATCCTGGAGGTTTCTATTTCCCTTAAGGATTCCATGTATGCCCTAAACACCCCGCCTGAATTCGATGGCCTTTGCCATGGTCATTTTATCGACATACTTAAGGCTTCCCCCCAAGGGAACACCGAGGGCAATTCGCGTAACCAGCACCGGTGTGTCTTCAAGGATCCGCTTGATAAGAAGCGCGGTGGTTTCGCCCTGTACGCTTGGACTGGTCGCTACAAAAACCTCCCCGACACCTTCAGCGGCAACGCGCCGCGCGAGGTCGCCCAGCCGCAACTGTTCCGGGCCAATTCCATCGGCAGGCGAAAGGACGCCGTGCAGCACATGATAGGTGCCGGCAAAACCGCCGCTTTCCTCCACAGCCACAAGCGTTTCCGTATCTTCCACCACGCATATTACTGACCTGTCCCGCGAGGGATCGAGGCATACGTCACATTGGTCACGTTCCGCAAGGTTGAAGCAGGTGGAGCATATTTTTATTTTCTCCTTCACTTCCAATATGCTTTCGGCAAGCCGTACCATGTCGGCCGTCGATGACTGCAGAACATGGGCTGCCAGACGGGCCGCTGTCTTTTCTCCTATTCCAGGGAAACGGCTTAATTCCCCTATGAGCGCCCTGATCGGAAGGGGGTATCCTGACATATTTAAACCTCTTTGTTCACCAGCTTTAACATATCCAGTTGGAGACGTCCCATATCATTCACATATTTTTGAACTCTTACGAGCCTGCAACCATTCAGAACATGGACTAAAAATATTAAATCAACCCGGGAATATTCAATCCCCCTGTCAGTTTCGACATTTCTTCCCGGGTCATTTCCTGGGCCTTGCGGATGCCTTCATTGACGGCGGCAACGACGAGATCCTGAAGCATATCGATATCATCGGGATCAACCACATTTCTTTCAATTCTCAGGGAAATAAGTTCGTACTTTCCGCTTACCACAGCCGTGACCATTCCGCCGCCGGCGGAAGACTCTACGGTTCTGTTCCCCAGTTCTTCCTGCATCTGCATCATCTTCGCCTGCATCTGCTGTGCCTGCTTCATGAGTTTTCCAATATTCTGCGTCACCTGTCTGCCTCCTTGTCACGTACTGCCGTTCCTGATCTTCACATCCCGAATCTCGGCGCCCTCAAATACATCCATTACCTTCTGAACCATGGGATGCCGCAGGGCCTCGCTCTTCATTTCATCAACGGAACGCTTATCGATCTGACTCTTTCCCGTTCCGTTACCGTCCCCCCTGTCCGTAATTTCTTCTATATTTACAAGCATTTCGCGTCCAGCGCATTGTCCTGCCAATCGGTTCATCATGGCAGCCGCTTCGGGCTCCCTGAGATTTTCAAGAAAGACAAATTTTCCGGGAAACCCGATCCTCAGAACCCCCTCCTCTGTACCGAGATGCGTGCCCGCTGTCATCTTTGAAAACAAAATAGGGTTTTCACTCCTTAGACGTTCCATGAACATGGTCCAGACATCAGCCGTCTTGTTCGGCTTAGCAGGTCGCGTCTTTCTTTCAACGGCATAATCACGCACCTCGTCCGCACCAAGAGATGCTTCCGAGACTGCGCCTACGGTCCCGTTTTCGCTCACACCGGTTACTTCCGGCGGTATAGTTTTAGGCATTTCTTCCGTCTGATTCTGCATGGAAGCCCAGGTACTCATGAGCCTCGACTCTAGTTTTTCCAGACGGCTTACCATCTCATCGACAGGTATGACCGGTTCCAGCCCGGCCATCTTGACAAGCAAGTATTCAAACTGAAGTCTCGGATTCGATGTCTTTCTCATTTCATCGTCACCGGACAGAAGTATATCCAGAAACCGTTCAATCGCTTTTGCCGATACAG
>JAQUQY010000045.1 GCA_028715865.1 Syntrophales bacterium | reverse complement strand
TACCCCGCTAGCGTTTTGGGATTATATCTGAAATGCAGCTTTTTTAGTTCTTCCACCCCGGGGAGATCCGGGTGCTGCATCAGCCAATCATAACCGGATTGATCAAAGGTCCTCGAGGCGTGAATGTAGCAGTTACCCCGGAAACGGGAGGCTCTTCCCCTGAATTCAACCGGCTTGTACCTCCGGGACACCAGCCACGCCCACGGCTGCCGCAAGCTAATCGCTTTCATTTTCATTGGTTACAACCTCCACACAAGCAGGGCACTTCCCGAAGGCTGCCTTGCATACGTCCAGCTTTGCCCCCCAATCGGCATGCTGCCTACGGTGAGGGATCCGGTGGGTGCATTGGGTAGCGCGGTGACATTTATCCGCTATCGGGCAAATATAGAGCTTTTCTTCGTTAGTTGTATACAATTGCTTACCTCTCATACTCGATAAATGGTGTATCAGCCCGGAGATAGAGCGGGTGCTTCGGTTCGCCGCTCTTCGTTTTCCCGAGGCAATAGACCGGCTTGCCGACAAGGGATAAAACGTCGGCCGGACGCTTGCCGCACTTCTCCCCAAACGTTCCCCAGCCTACCAGCGTAGCCGCACATTTATCCCGAATCTGTATAAGGACCGTATCGCCCGGTTCGTATAACAATCCTGCTGTCTTTGATCTGTCGATCAATACCGAGGGATCGGACGAGACGATACTGAAAAGGTTGCCGACGTAGATCCCTCCGTAGCCGTTATCCCGGGCAAAACGGACAACCCGCCTTATCGTGGGATCGTCAGTGACTTCGGTAGCCGTTGACGGGTTAAGCCCGACGAAAAGAAGATACGGCTTGCCGGAATTCCATTTTCTCCACAAGGCATGCCGGTAATGATGATAAGGGTCGCTGAATATTGCCCCGGATATTGTATTGAGATCGTTCACAGATAAGCCCTCCATTCGTTAAGCATGGGGTCGTCGGCCCGGACCACACCGTTGTCAGTTTGAAGCGATACCGTGGTACCGTCGAATAGGCAGTACATAAATCCGGGACCGTGGAAATTATCCGCGTCGCCACTGTATACAATGAAGACCATCGTAGCGCCGCACTTCGGACATTTCACTATTCAGCCCTCCCCGCAATTTGTCCTCGAGGAATACGGGACCGCAATCGGATCTCGAGGAAATCCCTATCGTCATACAGCCCCAGGGGAATAAGCCAATTGCAATTTGCAACGACGTTACCAATAAACCCCGTCATTAGATGCCAGGAAATCGGCTCGTCGGTCTTCGTTTCCACTTGGTACGGGCCGAAGGTTCTGAAAACATAGATAGTCGCTTCCGGATAAATAAGTGTACAGAAATGCTCCCATTCATGCTCGGGAATATCGGCCCCGGCCTCTTCCAGGAACTCCCGCCTCATGGCGTGCAGCGGGGTTTCCCCGGCTTCGATATGGCCGCCGATACCGTTAAATTTCCCGGCCTGCCAATCCGGGTGAGTTTTCTGAATGAGCAGCACGCCGGACCAGTATAAAAAACCGAGTACGTATTCCTTTTTCATCACTCCCCCTTTTGTCTGAAGTTAGTTTGCTGGTTGTACTCTGGTAAGCAGATAGCATGATGGGCGGTAAGAAGTCCAGATAACGGGGGTATGACCGCCTAGCATTTCTGCTTCTGACTCGGTAACGGCTTCATGTTTTTCCCCGAAATCATCTGTTACAATGACCATCGTACCAACTGGGTATTTTCTATTCCAGTCCTCAATCATTCGCTTTTTTTCGTTTTGTGATAATTTCTTCTCCATCATCATTCCCTCCGTTCAGCTACACACTGAAGTTTATTTGCCATCTATTATTTTTTCAATAATCGGGATGATGCTCCAGCGAGAAGGACTGATAGTAAGCCCTGCTACTTCATCAGCTATTTTCTCAATCATCCCATTGCCGGTGGCAGGTACACCCCGTTCATAAAAGGCGAAGCGGATACTCTTGGCGATTTCCTTCTTGTGCTCATCTGTTATTTTCATAATGTGATCTTTATTTGCCCTCGAGTAAATTATTAGCTACGGATTTATAGCTACGCTGTTTTTCCTCGAGTACGGCTTGCATTAAATATTTACCGATGTGCTCTGTAAAGGCTGGGGGGATAGCCTCGGCAAGCTCGTTCCCTACCATCCAGTCAATCCCCATCCCTTCGCGCCATGCGTCTGTGCCAGGGAATGTTAAACCATCACGTTTAGAAGTACCACCAGCATGTCCGTAAACCGGAAGGGCTTTGCCCTGGTGGCAGCACGTGGCCGGAGCAAATAGGTTAATATTGCTTTCAAATATTCTGTGTCTGCGTAGCCAGTATTCCCCGGAGTGAAGTCCAAACATCGTACCGCACAACATAACCGGATTTTCCAGAGGCGCACCCTCCACATTTTCTATAACGTAGGTCTTTCCAGTTGCGACAAGCCTTTTCCTTGTGGGCGATATCAGGTCCGGGTGCTCCCTTTGTCTGCCCCACTTTTTTGTCATTTGAGAATGTCGCTGACATGGAGGGCTGGCATGGTACGCCGAAAAGTCCACAAGGTAAAGTGTGCTGCCATTACTGAACGTCAACCCTTCGCCCCTTAACAGCCTGTCTAACGCTTCCAGCGCGTCCATCTGTATAAACGAGAACGGGTAATGCGGTTGCGGTTTGTAGTCTATGCCGTAGACCTCGAAGCCTGCCCGATGGTATCCCTTAGCACCACCACCAGCTTTGCAGTATAAATCTAGTAATCGTGGTTTACGTTTCAATTAGCTCTCCGTAATTTGCCTAGTATATTCCCGATCTCTCCGCTTTATAAACTAGGCATACTTTCAGCGGATACTATTTTAAATAATTCCTGCCGCTTGGCAACCTTCCGGAAGGCCGAGAGCGGTACCGCATAAGCGACGGCCCCGCTGGGCCGGGAAATAAAGTTCCAGGTTCGCACGGCATCGTCGTTTATCTGATAATAGTACGGGTGCAGCAGTTCCCCGGAACGGCCGCGCTTATCGATCTGAATAACAATCGTGCCGGTCCCCAGATCCCCGAAGAGGACCGGGACAAAGCGGCCCTTCCAGAGCTTTTTTATCTTCACTGACTGTTTCATTTCTGTAGCTTCCTTATTACATTATTCACGGAAACCGGCCTGGACATGGCCGCTTTCCATTTACGCCGCTTTTCAAAGTCAGCAGTATTGTAAAAGCGGACTTCAAACCGGTTGTTATCCCATAAGATCGCGTCCCGGATATCCTTCATGTCGTCGAGTTCCATGCCGGACTCCATCGCCAGCAGCACGAGGGCCAGCGCTAACTTTCCCTTCGCCCGGTAAAGCTCTTCCGGAAGAGGGTCCGCGTTATCCTTGACGGCATTGACGACCCTCCGGATATCAACCGATGAACACGACCCCAAAATAAGCGGCATTTATCTTTTCTCCTCCGTTCCAATTTATGTATACAATTACCGTTATCAGCTTCACATTATCACTAATTGTATACAGTGTCAAGTCCTTTATTGTATACAATTACCCCGGGTTTATTGTATACAATCAGCGTTTCAAGTTTTGCGTTATCCAAACCCGGTGTAGCCCGGGGTATTTCAACTCGGGGTGATATTCGATATACCCCTCGTCAACCATGCTCAAAACCGGGGAATCGACGAAATCCCCGGGAAGCGGTACCTGTGTGTCCGGAAGAACGTCGAGCCCCGCGTCTTCCAGGACGGAATAAACGGCCTCACTGCATATATGCCGGTCGTCTCTCTTCCAGGTCTGTGGTATGGGGATATGCAGTTTTTGAAGGATGATGCGGGGGATCGCCCAGCGGATGATCGCCGGGTAATCGTAGTCAGATCCGTAATCCGAGGCCATTGCCAGGGCCCGGGTATAGATTGCCCGTTCGTATTCGGCAAGGTGGTACTCACTGATACGCATTACCGCGATTTTCCGGTCCTTCCATTCCCGAAGGTCCCGGAGAAGAATACCGCGATTGACGCTCTCAAAAACGGCCGGGAATATCAGCGCCGAGATTACCCCGGGATTCTCCGCAGATCCCATTTCCCCGAGGTACATACCGACGTGATCATAGCGCCCCATCATCCAGCGCTTAAACCTCGAATAAGGGTCCGTGCGATCGTTAATAGTCACCAGTATATCAAGCGGCTTTAAATACATCATGCCCTCCCTTTATCCCGGGACGTTCCCGGGTATCTGCGGTAGCTTTTACCCTCGATCTGGTTAAACCTTCCCCGGCACATTTCGATAAGGCGGTCAAGCGTCGCCTCGTCGGCACCGTGGAAGTCTTGGGCCCCGGACGGATTAACGCCGCCCAGGTACCGGCCCAGCCCTTCCGAGTCCAGGTTCGCCGTCAGCACGACCGGCCGCATTCGCTTGTACCGGCCGTCGATTATCGAAAAGTGGATACGCTGGACAAACCGGAGATCCTGGGCCTTCCGTTTGCCCACGTCGTCGATTATCAAAAGAGGCACCGCGATCAGGCTGTTGATAATATCAGACTCACATTCCCGGTATGGCTTCTCTTCGGGGCTGTAGTTATACGTCGCGGTGATACGCAGCAGTAATTCCGGCTCAGAAATGAATCGGACCGGGCACGACGGCGGTTCGCCGGTCCAGCGGTCCAGTACCCGGTGAGCGATAGCACCCGCCAGGTGCGTTTTCCCTACTCCCCACGAGTTCGCGGAAAACAGTACCAGCGATTGATAACCCTTCCCGCCCTCTTCGATCGGGAAGCCCTCGGCATACTCCCATGCTCTCTTATAGGCCCGCTGAATATCTTCCGCAAGGCCGTCCGTTTTGAATGTGGAAAAGTCTTGATCTTGGTATTTGGCTTCGATGCCGCACGCAAGCCGGGCTTTCCGTCGAACCCCGGCGAATTCGGCAATCCTCGCTGCCTCTTCCAGTTTACGCCTCTCTTCGGCCTTCGCCTGCTGGCAATTCGGGCATAATCCCCCGCCGACGATCCGCGTCTCGTAGACTATCTTCGTGTATTGCGGGTAATCTTCCCGGGGAACCCTCACAGGCCAGTTATACCGCTCGGCCATGTACGATTCGCCGCACTCTTTACAGGCAACTTCGGCCGGGTCCAGCTTCTCGAGGCGGCCCAGTGCCTCCCCGAGCGGCTGCATCGTGCCGTCTCGAGGTCCGGACTCTTGGTAAAATTGCTCGTCACTCAATCTCTAAACCCTCCGTTTTCCCTTTTGGCCCGTTGCCGGTTTTCTTGTCCTTCATCGGGGCCTTGTAGCCGTTTTCGTTCCAGTTTTCGAGTATCTTTTCGATGTATGCCAGGCTTCGCTTTTCATGCCGTACTGACTCGGCCAGGGCCTCCATAAACCACTGTACCGGGAAATTATCGCGTATCCAGACAAGCTGCTCTTTTACCACGTTGGTAACTTTCCCTTTGCCGATGTTTTGATCATAAGCGGTGAACATCTGGGCAAGAGCGGCGTCAAGGACTGCCTCCCCCTCTCCCCCGGGCCCCCGTTCCCCCTCTCCGATATCAGACCCAGACCCAGACCCAGACCCAGATATCTTTTGATCTGTTTCTTGCGCGGAGGGTATCGATAGGGTATCGGTAGGGTATGTATAGGGTATCTGGATATTGTGAGCGACGGCATTATATCGAATGAATTCACGAATGAGCTTTGGATCTGGAACATCACGAAGTGATTTTGCGGCGGCCGTGAGGAACTTCGGGGAACGGAAATTGATTTTCAGAAAAGAACGGGACCACAGGTATTCAATTTCCGGATACCACATTACCTCAGGATGAAGCTCTTTAAGGGCAGCTACGAGCCGTTTTTCTTCGAGTTTGGTTTCTCGTATCATTGTGAGTTGGGTAATATTATAAAAACCGGCTTGATTTACGTGAACGTTGGTGCGCGAGTATATGAGAAAATACGTCGCGTCCGCGCTCAAATTTTGAACGTAGCCGTTATTCCAAAATCCGGTATCGATGAAGCGCTCTGACATGTTCCCCCTCTCAATAAATCACTTTTACAGGTTGCAGGATAAACGGGGCTACGGGGAAACAGGCGTCTTTTGAGAGTCGGTTTTCTCCGGTTGCTTCATCTGCCAGAGGCGGGAGATCTCGAGATCACTTTCCCGCTGGCGCTGCTCTTTTGCCCAATCACTGAAGGTCTGCACGACGGCGAATAAAATCACGCCGAAGGCCAGTAAGAAGAGAAGGACCCCGGGGGTTATCGTCATTGGGAACATGCCGCTGCCTCCTGGGTGGCCTTCGTGGTCCGCTTTGGTTTCAGTGTGGCGAACTCGCTGCAATGGCCGTTTTTATTCCGGGGGTTCGTCGCCATACAGTGAGGCCAATGCTTCCGGAGGGCCCGCTGATCGGCGTTAGCGCAGATCGCGCATGTGGTCCGCTTCATTTCAAGGGTTATCGGTTTTGCTGCCATGCTTACCGCCTTTCATCGCTGAATTTATATTTATCCGTGCAGTCGGCGTACAACCGTACCGTAACGGTGAGTATTTCCTGCGGCCTTAACTGCCGGTCCCGGCCGCCGAGATAGATAATACCGAATTCCGGGTGATGCTTCACGGCTTCCTGGGCCGCTATTCGGGGTGTCCCGGCCCGGCGCTTTACCGGGTTGCCGTTAATCAGGACAACGAAATCTTTCATAATCTCCCCCTGTAGTGTGATTTCGTGGGTCCGCTGTCGGACTATGCCAGCAGCAGCCCATAAAAAATCCCGGCTACTGGTTAGCAGGGGCCGGGTTTTTTATTTCATGGGCTTCTAAAAACTCTCTTACAGCCTCTTCCACGACGATTGAAGTCATTTTAACGTCCCGTCCGTATTTTTCACGGATATACATTACGAGACGGTCCCATGTCTCCGTCCCCATGACTATATGAATGCGGACACTTCCACCGTTATCAGGCATCGGATACCCTCCATCGTTTAAAATGCTGCCCCCATAATAAACCCATAAAGTCCCATTGTCAAGCCCCTTTTAGTACTATTTTCTGAAAATTCAGGGGGTGCCTTGAGGCTAAAACTTGACACCGCTCACGGGGTGAGTTTAATATTTTAATATGCCGAAATTATCAACGGAGAGAAAACCATACCGCCCGGGCCCCGAGTATTACCGTGTCTGCCCTGAGTGTCCCACGCAACGGTGCGCATCATGGCCGCAAATGTTTTTTCACTTGATTCACGTCCATAATTACACACAGGACAAAGCCCGGGAAGTTGCAAAAGCTACACTTCGGGAGGTAAAGAATGAGCATGGACAAGGAGACGCGGGAGGCGATCGAGAAGGTAGCCCACGCCCACGACTCATTGAGCGAATCTTTAGACGGGCAGGAAAGCCGGATAACCGGACAGGACGACCGGATAAAGAGGCTCGAAGAGATGATGGGAACGATGGAGGGGTCGCTGAGGGATCATATCTCGAACAGTGGCTCAACACTCACTAACGAAGGTGAGCCCGGGACCGCAGAGCCGTCAGTCGAGGAAAACGCCCGCCTGCATGACACCATCGGGAAACTCGAGGAACGCATCGCCTTCTTGGAAGGTACCCAGTATGAAAACGAGGTAATCCAAAAATTCCTCCGTGATCTTGACTCGGATAATTACCTCGCGATCGGCCAGAAGCTCGGTTATCTCGAGGAAACCGAGGCCGCCCCGGAAGATCTGGAAGGCGTCGAAGGCGCTGAAATCCCGCTGGGTGACAGCGGCAGCCGAATGATGGTCCAGAGAGAAAAGCCCGAGGACATGACCGGCTGGGAGTATTCCGAGACGCAGGGCGTTTACATCAAGGTCTTAACGGAATAGAATAACATATCGGGGGAGGCATGACATGGCAGAGTCCGAATTTGAAAAACTCGTGCGGAAAGCAAAGGGCTTCGGCATCGATGTTCAAGTCATAATCGACGAAATGGACCGGCGAATAGACCTGAAACAGACGGCGCTGGCCCGGAAGATCATCGATGAAGTCCCACAGTTAAAGCCGGATACCGAGGCGATTGTTCAAGGCGTTCTGGAAAAGGTCCAGACCGCGCAGATCGACATTGACTCCGTGGTGAATCAGGTTATCGAGAAGATACCGGACACCGGGGAGGTCGAGCGTAAAAGGGCAATGGCCGATGTGGCAAAGCAACTCTCGGAATTCCTCGGGAATATGGATAAGCGCATTGAAAGCATGGTCCGGCCGCTCGTTGACGAGGAAATCAAGAAAAACCTCGATGAAATGATCAAGGCCGTGCGGGCTGAAATGAATAACCGCATGGAAGAGATCGCCGCGAACTTCAAAGGTGGCGGCAATGGTGGCGGCGGCGGCAAGTGGGGGAATATTCCCTGGGATCAAATAACGCCGATCATCGAGACACTGGTGAACAAGGGGCAAGATCCCTTCGCCGCCGTTGATCAGTTCCTCGCAATGAGAGATCGCTTCGCGGCCCTTGAACCGCAGGGGCCGGGAATTAACCAGCAGCTAAGAGTCGCAGGATCAGCTTTCACAGAGGGAGCAAAAATCGCGGCAAAGGCTTTTACCCGGAGTACTAACGACGTAAAAAAAGCATTGGGCCCGACCGGAGGGCCGTCGTCAAGTCAGCCGGTAAAATCTTCCGGATTGCATCCGGCCATTAGGAACTTGTAGACGGGGGAGAATATGAAGAGGGGACCGTACCACCCCGGCCCGCATATGTGAATGAAGCCTATCGTACAATGGCAGTATGAAAAACTCGAGGGTAACTGCGGACTGCTCGAGGAACACCTTGCAGATCCGGAGTGCCCGTGTCATTCAGACGGAGAGAATTGTGCCCGGAAGCATTTAAAGCGGATTGAAGACTATGCGACCGAGACGATCATCCTCATGGCCCGCGATAAAAATTCCCCGGAAGACGAGCTAAAGAAGCTCGATCTGCTTGCCGTCGAGGCCCGCGATTATCGCCGGGCCGAAGAAAAACACCTGTGCGGTAAAAAGGTTCCACCGGCTGAATTTGTCACGATAGCCTGGGCTTCCACCTGGCGTAAATACTTCGAGACGCTGTTGGTTACGACATGCAAGCTCACTACCGCCCGGGTAAAGGATATTCACCCCGCCGTTGCCTCCCTGGGGGAAGCGTCGAAGATCAGAATATCCGGGTCCTGTAAAAATGGCAAGGCATGTCAATTCAAGGTCAAGGCGATTGCCGAAGTCGGGGCAACCACGACTTCGATTGCTGATCTCGGGAAGGTTATCCAGGAAGTGCAGCGGCGATCATCCGAAGAGGCCCCGGCACTTAGTAACCGGACCTTCGCGCAAGGGACCACGAATGTTACGAGGTATGATTTTGCGTTTAAAATCGTGGACGGCGATAAACTCATAGTCTCCCATGACCCTTTTACCTTTGTGCCGAATGCGAAGT